>NZ_FXTM01000004.1 GCF_900182585.1 Balnearium lithotrophicum
GACAACGTAACGTTTGAGGTGGAGTTACTGAAGCCGGTAGCCATTGAGGAAGGATTGAGGTTTGCGATAAGGGAAGGTGGAAGAACTGTTGGTGCTGGTGTTGTTACGGAAATTCTTGATTAATCTTTGGGGGCTTTGAGCCCCTTAAAACATTGATAGGAGTGTAGAGATGGCTAAGAAAGGACCCCGTGAAATAATTCAACTTGCTTGTACAGAGTGTAAGAGAAGGAACTACTCAACTACAAAAAATAAGAGAAATACTCCAGATAGGTTGGAGCTCCGCAAGTACTGTCCCTGGTGTAATAAACATACCTTGCACAGAGAGGTAAAGTAGGATATATTACTCTCTGCAGGTAGGCCAGTAGCCCAACTGGCAGGGCTCCGGACTCCAAATCCGGCGGTTGGGGGTTCGAGTCCCTCCTGGCCTGCCATTTTAAAATTTTCTCTCTTTTTGTAAAATCCCCCTGAAAATAAAAAATCAAAATTAAGAGGTTTTTATGTCCCCTTTTGAATTTTTAAAGGAAGTTAGAGAAGAACTGACGAGGGTAACCTGGCCTACGAAAGATGAGGTAATTGAGGCAACATTTGGGGTTATTCTATTTTGTGCAGTTATAGCTGTTTATTTCTGGGTTTTAGATACAGTTTTTGCAAAGCTGTTGGAAATAATAATTGCAAGGTAAGGGGTATAGATAATGGCAGATAAAAAGTGGTACTCCCTTCACGTTCAGTCCGGTTTTGAGTACAGGGTAAAGGCTAACATCTTAAAAGCCCTCAGGGAGGCCGGTAAGGAAGATAAGGTAGAGGAGATATTCATACCGGCAGTTGAGAAGGTTGTATTTAAATCGATGGGAAAGGAAAAGGGAGAAGTGCCTCTGAGGGGGGAACCTAAGGTTTTTGAAGTTGAGGGGGATGAAGGAAAGACAGTTACATTTAGAATAGAGGACGGTAAGGTTTGGGTTGAGTCCTGCCAGTGTGAGAGGAAGAAGTGTACACCGGAGAAACCGATAGAGAAAGTTGGCCAGAAAATAAAGTGTCCTGAGAATAGAGTTGAGGCAAAGATAGAGCTCCGCGACAAACTCTATCCCGGTTACATATTTATTAAGGCCGACCTGGACAAAGACCTTCAGAGTTTAATAAGGAGAATTCCAAGGGTACTCGGTTTTGTAAGTGCTGGAGGAAAACCTGTTGTTGTTCCCGAATCTGAAATTAATCAGATAAGGGAAAGATTGAAGAGGGGAGTGCCGAAGGTTAAGAAGCTCAAATTTGATATTGGCGACAAGGTGAAGATTAAAGAGGGTCCCTTCATCGGTTTTGAGGGAACAATATCAGAGATTGACCCTGAGCACGAAAAGGTTATAGTTTTGGTTAACATTTTTGATAGGCAAACTCCCGTTGAGTTGGAGTTTGACCAGATAGAAAAAATTAGCTAAGTAATTTGGAGGATAAAATGGCAAAAAAGGTTGTAGCTGAAGTTAAGCTCCAGCTACCTGCCGGAGAAGCTACTCCTGCACCACCGGTAGGTCCTGCTTTAGGTCAGCACGGCGTTAACATTATGGAGTTCGTTAAAGCCTTTAACGCTGCAACTGCTGACAAGAAGGGATTAATTATCCCGGTAGTTATCACAATCTACGCTGACAGGTCCTTCGACTTCGTTCTCAAGACTCCACCTGCTTCAGTACTCATCAAAAAGGCAGCAGGAATTGAAAAGGGTGCTCACCAGCCTAAGAAAGAATGGGTAGGTCAGATTACAAAGGAACAGCTCAGACAAATTGCGGAACAGAAGATGCAGGACTTAAACTGCTACGACATCGAAGCTGCCATGAGAATTATTGCTGGAACAGCTGAAAACATGGGAGTAAAAATCGTTGACTAACGGAAATCGACCACCTCTAAGGTGGGAGGCAAAATAGCCGAAGGAGGAGAGTATGCCTAAGCATGGAAAGAAGTACATGAACGCCTTAGCCCTCATCGACAGAAATAAGCAGTATCCCTTGAGGGAGGCCATCTCATTGGTTAAAAAGATGGCAGATGTAACGAAGAGGAACTTTGACCAGACGGTTGAGATGGCCGTGAGATTAGGGGTAGACCCAAGGTATCAGGACCAAATGGTTAGGGGAAGTGTTGTTCTACCCCACGGTCTTGGTAAGGAAAGAGTTGTTGCCGTTATTGCCCAGGGAGAGAAGCTAAACGAAGCAAAGGAAGCCGGAGCGGACTTTGTAGGAGGGGACGACCTTATTCAGAAAATCCAACAGGGATGGTTAGACTTTGATGTTCTTATTGCTACTCCCGATATGATGGGTAAGGTCGGTAGGCTTGGTAGAATTCTGGGACCAAGGGGATTAATGCCTAACCCTAAAACAGGAACTGTTACATTTGATGTCGCTAAAGCTGTGAAGGAAGCTAAAAGTGGAAAGGTTGACTTTAAGGTTGAAAAGGCAGGAATCGTTCACGTCCCAGTAGGAAAGGTTTCTTTTAATGAGGATAAACTCTTTGAAAATACAGTTGCCCTTTTAAAGGCTATTCTTGCAGCAAAGCCATCTGGAGCAAAGGGACAGTACGTTAGAAGTATTACAGTAGCTGCAACTATGGATCCTGGTGTAAAGGTTGATGTTAACGATGCAATAAATGCTGCTCAATCAGCAGAATAAGGTTGACAATTGAAATTTTGTGAATAGAATTACCGTCGCTAAGTAGATGTACCGGTTGAAGAGGGTAGGTGCATAGCTTAAATGCCTGAAAGGCAGCCTACTGAGACCGGGAGAGAGATTTCCCGCCAAACTATGCCCTCCCTCTTCACTTCCAAAAACGTTAGGAGGTAACTCCGTTGAAAACGAAAAAATTAAAGGAACAGATAGCAAAGGAACTAAAGGAGAAATTTGAAAAGGCTCCTTTAGTTGTCCTAACTGACTTTCAGGGAATGACAGTTGCTGAGTCTAATGCCTTAAGAAGAAAGCTCAGGGAAGTTGGGGCGGAGTATAAGGTAGTTAAAAACACCCTTATGCGTTATGCCTATCCAGGAACTCCCGTAGAGCAGATAAAGGACTCATTTGTGGGCCCAACAGGTATTGTCTTTGCTTACGATGATATTGTCGCAGCTGCAAAGGCTCTCAAGGAATTTATGGATGAGAAGGACTCAAAGTTAAAGTTCAAGGCGGCCGTTGTTGAGGGTAAGGTAGCAGACTACAACATGGTTAAGCAGCTTGCAGAGCTCCCAGGAAGGGAGGAACTCCTTGGACAGCTCGCATTTACACTTAAGTACCCTGTTAATGCTGTTGCTTGGTCCCTTGAGAACCTATTTACAAAGCTCGTTACAGTTCTTGAAAACATAAAGGCTGAAAAGGAAGGTGCAGCTTAAAATCTACTTTTCATAAAGGAGGAAGCGAAATGGCTGAAATCACAAAGGAACAAATTATTGAAGCTATCAAGAACATGACAGTTCTTGAGCTTGTTGACCTCATTAATGCTATCAAGGAAGAGTTCGGTGTATCCGACATGCCAGTTGTTGCTGCTGCAGGACCTGTTGCTGCTGGTGGAGCTGCCGGAGCAGCCGAAGAGGAGAAAACAGAATTTGACGTAATTCTCAAGTCACCTGGAGCTAAGAAGATTCAGGTTATCAAGGTTGTTAGGGAAATTACAGGGCTTGGACTTAAGGAAGCTAAGGAGTTGGTTGATAACGCTCCTAAGCCAGTAAAAGAGGGTGTTTCCAAGGAAGAGGCTGAGGAAATCAAGAAGAAGCTTGAAGAGGCTGGTGCTGAAGTAGAAGTTAAGTAATCCCTTGAATTCTACGTTCAATGAAACTATAATTTATCAGCTGGGAGACTACCGACAGGGGTAGTCTCCCTTCTGTCATTTAATCTAAAAACCACATTAAGAAGGAAGAGGACGACTATGGGAAAAGTCCAAAAAGTAGCTCCCTCCAAGGAAAAAGAAAGGATAACTTCACTTCCAAGAAAGAGTTTCTCTAAAAGAAAGGAAACTTTTCCTGTTCCCGATTTACTTCAGTTTCCATTTGAATCTTACGAGCGCTTCCTCCAGTTGAATAAACCACCCCATGAAAGAGAAAACGTAGGTCTTGAGTCAGCTTTCAGACAGGCCTTTCCAATAGTGGATGAATCAACAGGAGTTGAAATTCACTACAAAGGGTACGAAATAGGTGATTGGTACTGTAAGTGTGGAAGATTTCAGGGTCTTGGTGGAAAGGGAGTAGTTTGTCCAAAGTGTGGAATGGAAGTCGTTTTCCGTCCAACTTATACTCCAGATGAGTGTAAGGAGAGGGGAATTACTTACAGTGCTCCATTGAGGGTTCTTTTTGAACTCCACGTCTGGCAGAAGGACCCAAAAACCGGGGAGAAGATTGCTCCGATTATTAAAGAAAACAAGATGTACTTCGGTGAAATTCCGTTAATGACCGATAGGGCTACGTTTATCATAAATGGAACTGAAAAAGTAGTTGTAAGTCAGCTCCACCGCTCTCCGGGACTCTTCTTCAAGAGTGAAGTTTCAAAAACCACACAGGTTGCTAGAATTATTGACATAGCAAGCATCATTCCTGCAATGGGTTCATGGCTTGAATTTGAGATTCCTCACAACGATATCCTCTATGCAAAAATAGATAGAAAGAGGAGGTTTGTAGGAACTTACCTTCTAAGGGCTTTTGGATTAAGAACCGATGAGGAGATATTAGATGTATTCTGTAAGGATGCTATAGAGACGTTAAAGGTTTTAAACGGTGAAATAGTCGATTCAGAAACGGGAGAGGTTAAAACACCTGAGGAACTCTCAGACTACTATCTGGTCAGTGACATTGTTGACCCTGAAACAGGAGAGATTATTCAGGAGGCCTACGAGGAACTCTCTCTTAGCTCGAGAAAGCTTCCTGAAGGAGCCGAGTTTAAGGCAATAAGTAAGAGGAAGAGTCCTTACGGTGCTGTAATTGTCAATACCCTTAGAAAGGAGAAGAGGGATAAGGTAAGGGAAAAGGTTGAGGATTCCTTAGTAGCTGCGTACATAGAAATCTTTAGAAAGGTAAGGCCTGGGGATACTGCTACTGTTGAAGGGGCAAAGAACCTCTTTGAATCAATGTTCTTCAGCTCTAAGAACTACGACCTTTCAAGGGTTGGAAGGGCCAAAATTAACGAAAAGATTTATCCAAAGGAAAAGCTTGAAAAGTTAACTAAGGATGACCTTAAAAATATTGAGTGGCTCCCCCCTCTAAGGGTTAGGGAAGATATCCTCAATGAGGAAGGCGAAATTGTAGTTCCTGCAGGAACACTTATAACTCCTGAAGTTGCCCTTAAACTATCCGTCCTGAACAGAGATGAGATTCCTGTTGAACCGGACTACGATGAGGCAGGTAGGCTTCTCCATAAGGCAGACATTGTTGGGGCTGTAAAGGCTTTGATAGAGGTTCATGCGGAGCTCCGCCCCTACGACGATATAGACCACTTGGGAAACAGGCGTGTTAGGGGAGTCGGAGAGCTTGCTGAGATTGCCTTTAAGTCTGGACTCTTTAAGATAGAGAAGGCCGTTAAGGAAAAGCTTGCAACTGCAGATATCGATTCTGTTATGCCTCAGGACCTCATAAATCCAAGAACTGCCCTCAACCCACTCAGGGAGTTCTTCACCCTTACCTCGCTCTGCCAGTTTATGGACCAGACAAATCCACTTGCAGAGACAACCCATAAGAGAAGGCTTTCCGCTTTAGGTCCTGGAGGACTAACTAGGGAAAGGGCAGGATTTGAAGTTCGTGACGTCCACCCTTCACACTACGGAAGAATCTGTCCTATTGAGACTCCAGAGGGACAGAACATCGGTCTTATAAATTCCCTCACAACCTATGGGAGAATAAACTGGTTAGGGTTCTTAGAAACTCCATACAGAAAGGTGGTGGACGGTAGAGTAACCGATGAAATCGTCTATATGACTGCGGATGAGGAGGAGAACTACGTTATTGCTCAGGCAAACGCACCTGTTGATGAAAACGGCTACATAACTGCCGACACAGTTATGGCCCGCCACAAGGCGGAGTTCAAGCTTGTCAAGAGGGAAGAAGTTCAGTTTATGGACGTTTCACCTAAACAGGTGTTCTCAGTTTCATCCTCCCTCATTCCGTTTTTGGAGCATGACGACGCCAACCGTGCCCTTATGGGTTCAAACATGCAACGTCAGGCCGTTCCTCTCATCAAGACGGAGGCTCCATTCGTTGGAACAGGAATGGAGAAGGAGGTTGCACTCTACAGCCGCTCCGCTGTTGTTGCAAAGCGCTCAGGGATTGTTGAGAGTGTAACTGCTGACAAGATAATAATCAGAGTTGACCAGGAGGAGCTTGAAGAGGGAGGACTCTCCGTTGATACCGGATTTGACGTTTACAACCTCAAAAAGTTCCAGAAGTCAAACCAGAAGACCTGTATAAACCAGAAACCAATCGTTAAGAAAGGACAGAGGGTTAAAAAAGGACAGATAATAGCTGATGGTCCCTCCATGGAAAATGGAGAACTGGCACTGGGTAAAAACGTTTTGGTTGCCTTCATGCCGTGGAGGGGATACAACTTTGAGGACGCTATCTTAGTTAGCGAGAGGCTTCTGAAGGAGGACGTTTATACGTCAATTCACATTCAGGAGTTTGAGTGTGAAGCTGTTGAGACGAAGTTAGGAAGGGAAGAAATAACCCGCGATATTCCAAACGTTTCCGAAAAAGCACTTAGGAACCTTGACGAGTCTGGAATAGTTAGAATTGGAACCTACGTAAAGCCCGGGGATATCTTAGTCGGAAAAGTTACGCCTAAAGGAGAGCAGGTTCTCACTCCTGAGGAAAAGCTCCTTCAGGCAATCTTTGGTGAAAAGGCAAAGGGGGTAAAGGATACCTCCCTAAGAGTTCCCCACGGTGTTGAGGGAGTTGTTATAGATGTGAAGATTCTATCCAGAAAGGGAGAGATAAAGGACCCAAGAACTCAGCTCATTGAGGCCGAGGAAAAGGCCAAGCTTGAAAGGGAGAAACAGGAAGAGATAGAGCTCATTAAGAGGGATAGGGACAGGAAGGCTGCGGAGTTAATCCTCGGAAAGAGAGTAAGGGAAGACGTCTACGATGCAGCAGGGAAGTTGATTATTTCCTCTGGAGAGGAGATAACTGAGGATAAGGTCAATGAACTTGTCTTCTTTGCCCTCAGAAAGCCGTCAATAATAGATGACGAAGAGGTAGCTCAGGAACTCAAGAAGATAAGGCTCTCTGCTGTGGATAAGATTGCCCTCGTTGAGAACATCTACGAGGAGAAGAAGGCTGCTATTGAAATGGGTCATGAGCTTCCTCCAGGGGTTAACAAGAAGGTTAAAGTTTACATAGCCACAAAGCGTAAGCTTACAATTGGTGATAAAATGTCCGGTCGCCACGGTAACAAGGGGGTTATCTCCCAAATTAGACCTGTTGAGGACATGCCCTTCTTGGAGGATGGAACTCCAATTGACATAGTCCTCAACCCTCTCGGTGTTCCTTCCCGTATGAACGTCGGACAGATTCTTGAGGTTCACTTAGGTCTTGCAGCTAAGGCCTTAGGTAGGAAAATTGAAGAGTTAATGAAGGTAGGCCTTGAGAAGGTAAGGGAGGAGATTAAGGCTATTTACAACGATGAGAGAATAAGCAAGCTGATTGATTCCCTCTCAGACGATGAACTTAGAGAGGTAGCCAAGAAGTTAAGTAACGGAATTAGGTTTGAATCTCCTATCTTTGATGGAGCAAAGGAGGAGGAGATAAAGGCTCTCTTGAGGAGAGCAGGTCTTCCTGAGACAGGACAGCTTACAGTTTACGATGGTCTAACGGGAGAGCCTTTTGACCAGGACGTTACCGTCGGTTACATGTACATGCTTAAGCTCATACACCTTGCCGACGACAAGATTCACGCCCGTTCTACAGGTCCTTACTCACTGATTACTCAACAGCCATTAGGTGGTAAGGCCCAGTTTGGCGGTCAGAGATTCGGTGAAATGGAGGTTTGGGCCCTTGAGGCTTACGGAGCTGCCTATACGCTCCAGGAGATGCTAACTGTTAAGTCTGATGACGTTGAAGGACGTTCAAGGGTTTACGAGGCGATTGTTAAGGGTAAGTACTCCTTTGAGCCAAGTCTTCCTGAGTCCTTCAACGTTTTAGTAAGGGAGCTTAAGGCTCTGGCCTTGGATGTTAAGTTTATAAAGGAGTTAGAGGAAGAAGAGGGAGAAACTAACGCTTAAATTTTGGAGGAGCTCCGCTCCTCCCTAAACCCCTTTAGGAGGAATCCGTAGTGAGTAAGAGAGAGATTGTTTTCTCTGAAGAACCTAAAACTTTTGACTTTGATGCAGTTGAGATAGGTCTCGCTTCCCCTGAGCAGATTAGAGCATGGTCTCACGGTGAGGTAAAGCTCCCAGAGACCCTTAACTATAGAACCCTCAATCCGGAAAGGGACGGTCTCTTCTGTGCAAGAATCTTTGGTCCTGTAAGGGACTGGGAGTGTCTCTGTGGAAAGTACAGGGGTTCAAAATATGCGGGCGTTATCTGTGATAGGTGTGGTGTAGAGGTGACCCTCTCCAAGGAGAGGAGGAGAAGGTTTGGCCACATAGAGCTTGCTGCCCCATGTACCCACATCTGGTACGTAAAGTCCGTTCCAAGTAAAATTGGAGCTCTCTTGGGGCTCTCCGTCCGTGAGGTAGAAAGGGTCGTTTACTTTGAAAGTTACATTGTTCTTGACCCCGGAGATGAGGAGGAAACAGGGCTTGAAAAGTTCCAGCTCCTAACTGAGGAGGAGTACAGGGAAAAGGTTGAGGAGTTGGGAGAGGATGCATTTGAGGTTGGAATCGGTGCAGAGGGGATAAAGGAGGCCCTAAAGAGGGTCAACTTGGAGGAGCTTGCAGAGGAGTTAAGGGAAGAAATCAGAATGTACTCCGGCGAGATATCCTCAATCAACGCCGACCTTCAAAAGAGGCTTCCTAACGTATTTAAAGCAGCAGTGGATACACTCTCCTACTATACGGGGCTTTCTGAGGATACGATTGTTGGAATTGTTAAGAACGTCCTTGTTGTGGTTACAGACCCTGGAGACTCAAACCTTGAGAAGGGACAGATTATCGAGTACTCCCACTACAAGGAACTCAGGGATAAGGTTAACTTAGAGGTTGAAAAGGGCGGAAGGGCTTTAGAGTGGTACGTTGATTTCTTAGTTGAGCAGGGAAAGATTCAGAGCAAGGAGCTCTTAAAGGAGGAGATAAGGAGGGCAACGAGGAAGGATACTACAGAAGCTAAGCTCAAGAAGTTGGTTAGAAGGTTGAAGATAGTTGAGTCCTTCCTCAACTCAAACAACAAGCCTGAGTGGATGGTTCTTGAGGTTCTTCCCGTTCTTCCACCGGAGCTCCGTCCACTCGTTCCCCTTGAGGGAGGAAAGTTTGCAACTTCAGACCTTAACGACCTCTACAGGCGCGTAATAAACAGGAACAATAGGCTTAAGAGGTTAATCGAGTTAGATGCCCCCGACATTATCGTTAGAAACGAAAAGAGGATGCTTCAGGAGGCTGTAGATACGCTTATAGACAACGGAAGGAGGGGAAGACCTGTTAAGTCATCAAAGGGACATCCGTTAAAGTCCCTATCTGACGTTTTAAGGGGTAAGCAGGGAAGGTTCAGACAGAACCTCTTAGGTAAGCGTGTTGACTACTCGGGCCGTGCCGTTATCGTTGTAGGTCCGGAGCTCCAGATGCACCAGTGCGGTCTTCCAAAGATAATGGCCCTTGAGCTCTTTAAACCGTTCGTTTACAGGAGACTTGAGGAAAAGGGATACGCTAACACTGTAAAACAGGCCAAGAAGATGGTTGAAAATCAGGAGCCTGAGGTCTGGGAGTGTTTAGAGGAGGTTATTAAGGAGCACCCGGTTCTCCTCAACAGGGCACCTACACTCCACAGGGTTTCCATTCAGGCTTTTGAACCTGTTTTGGTTGAGGGTAAAGCTATACAGCTCCACCCCCTCGTCTGTACCGCCTTCAACGCAGACTTTGACGGCGACCAGATGGCGGTTCACGTTCCACTCTCCCTCGAGGCACAACTTGAGGCCTACGCTCTGATGCTTTCAACTCAGAATATCCTCTCTCCTGCCCACGGAAAGCCCCTTGCTGTTCCATCTCAGGACATGGTTTTAGGCCTCTACTACATGACGCTTGAAAAGCCTGGAGCCAAGGGAGAAGGAAAGGCATTCTCAGACTTTGAGCAGGTACTGAAGGCCTTAGATTTAGGAGAGGTGGAGCTCCACGCAAGGATTAAAGTGAGAGTTCCTTCGAATAAGACCGAAAGCGGAAAGGAGGAAGTAGTTACTACAACAGCTGGAAGGGTGAAGTTCAACACTCTACTGCCGGAAAACTATCCGTTTGTCAACAAGGTAATGACAAAGAAGGCCGTTGCTGAGCTGATTGCAGACGTTCACAAGAGGTTTGGAAACGAAGTTACCGTCGACATGTTGGACAGGTTAAAGGAAGCTGGATTCGTTCAGGCTACACTCGGTGGTCTATCAATTGGAATAAACGACCTTCACATTCCACCGACAAAGAAGGAGCTCATTGAAAAGGCCAAAAAAGAGGTTGCAGAGATAGAGGAGGGTTACAGAAAGGGACTCCTCTCAAAGGACGAAAGGTACAATAAAATTGTTGATATATGGACGAGGGTCACCGAACAGTTGACAAAGGACATGATGGACTACATGAAGAGCCACGACCTTGACGGTAGAGGAAGGCTTCCAGACGATGGAACATTCAACCCAGTGTTCATGATGCTTACATCAGGAGCCCGTGGTAGCCAGACTCAGATTCGCCAGCTTGCAGGTATGAGAGGTCTTATGGCTAAACCTTCCGGTGAAATTATTGAGACTCCGATTATCTCCAACTTCCGTGAGGGACTTACAGTTCTCGAGTACTTTATCTCAACCCACGGTGCAAGGAAGGGTCTTGCAGATACAGCTCTCAAAACTGCAGATGCTGGTTACCTAACACGTAGGCTTGCAGATGTTGCTCAGGACGTTCTCGTAACGATGGAGGACTGCGGATGTGAGGACGGAATTGAAGTCTCTGCACTCATAGAAGCTGGAGAGGTTGTCATTCCGCTATCTAAGAGAATAGCGGGAAGAGTTGCTGCAGAGGACATTGTCGACCCGGTTACAGGAGAGGTTTTAGTTAAGAGAAACGAAGAAATTTCTGACGAGGCTGCTCAGAGGATAGAGGACTTAGGTATAGATAAGGTAAAGATTCGCTCGGTACTTACCTGTAGAGCTCCCTTTGGAGTATGTGCCAAGTGTTACGGAAGGGACATGGCAAGACAGAGGCCCGTTCAGTTGGGAGAGGCAGTTGGAATTATTGCTGCTCAGTCCATTGGAGAGCCGGGAACGCAGCTGACGATGCGTACGTTCCACATCGGTGGTATTGCTATGCGCGGAGCCGAGGCTTCAGAGTACAGGGCTAAGCACGACGGTATCGTCAGGATTTTCGACGTTAACGTAATTACGGATGAGGAAGGAAGGGAAATCGTTATAAACAGGGCTGGAAAGATTGCAATAGTTGATGAGAAAACGGGTAAGCACTTGGAGAGGTACGACATCCCTTACGCTGCAGTCTTAAGGGTCAGGGATGGAGATAAGGTTCAGAAAGGTCAGATTCTTGCAGAGTGGGACCCACACGCCATTCCAATTCTCGCTCTAAGGAGCGGAACTGTTAAGTACAAGGACATCATCCCCGGAGTTACTGTTTCTGAAACTGAGCCCGTTATCCTTGAGTACAGGACTCTCCCGTACGAGCCTACGATAGAGCTCCTTGACGATGAAGGAAACGTAGTTGACTTCTACCCACTTCCTGTCGGTGCAAGAATAATGGTTGATGAGGGAGAAAAGGTTAAGGTTGGTACCCAACTTGCAAGGCTTCCGAGGAAGATTGGAGGAACCAAAGACATTACAGGAGGTCTTCCAAGGGTTGCAGAACTCTTTGAAGCAAGGAGACCGAAGGATTCAGCCATACTAGCCGAGATAAGCGGTAAGGTCTACGTTGAGACGGAGAAGAACAAAATAGTAATCACGATTGTTGACCCTGAAACGGGAGTTAAGAGGGAGTACGAAGTTCCAAAGGGTAAGTACGTATACGTTAGAACTGGTGACTTTGTTAGGGCTGGAGAACCTCTAACGGATGGACAGCTCAATCCACACGATATCCTCAGCATTCTTGGAGAGAGGGCTGTTGCAAGGTTCCTCCTTGATGAGGTTCAGTCTGTCTACCGTGCTCAGGGAGTTGACATCAACGATAAGCACTTTGAGGTAATCATTAGAAAGATGCTATCAAAGGTTAGAATTGAGGACTCCGGAGATTCCAACTTCTTGGTTGAAGAGGTTGTTGACAGAGAGGAGTTTGAAAAGGTTAGGGAGAAGCTCTTTAAGGAAGGAAAGAGACCTCCAAAGGCAAGACCTGTTCTCACGGGAATTACGAAGGCTGCCCTATCAACAGAGTCCTTCATCTCTGCTGCTTCGTTCCAGGAAACAACGAGGGTTCTCTCTGAAGCTGCCATTGCAGGTAAGAGGGACTACTTGAGGGGTCTCAAGGAGAACGTAATAATCGGAAGGCTCATTCCTGCTGGAACGGGTAGGAAGGAGTACAGAAAGGTTACCTGGGACTACTGTGAAAGTTCTGAAAAAGCCGAATAGTTGATTTGGAGATTTATTCAAAAGCCCCCCTTTAAAGGGGGGCTTTTTTATTGTACGTTAGGTAATTTGTTAATCTTCAGCTCCTTTTCTAAAACGTTTGCAACCTTTAGAATTGTCCCTTCGTCAAAAGCCTTTCCTATCAGTTGAACCCCAATTGGAAGCCCCTTATCGTCAAATCCGCAAGGGAGGGAGATTGCCGGAAGTCCTGCAAGGTTTACAGCAATTGTAAAGATGTCCGAAAGGTACATCTTTATCGGGTCGTCAGTTTTTTCTCCGATTTTAAACGCAGTTTCCGGCGTTACAGGGGTTACGAGAAAATCCACTTCACTGAAAGCATTTTGGAATCCCTGATAAATGAGCGTTCTGACCTTCTGGGCCCTTAGGTAGTAAGCATCGTAGTATCCTGCACTCAAAGTGTAGGTTCCAATCATAATGCGCCTTTTAACCTCATCCCCAAACCCTTCAGCCCTTGTCTTACAGTACATATCGATTAAATCCTTGTAGTTCTCAGCTCTAAACGTGTATCTAACTCCGTCGTACCTTCCAAGGTTTGAGGAAGCCTCGGCAGGAGCTATTATGTAGTACGTCTCAACTGCATACTTTGTATT
Organism: Balnearium lithotrophicum; assembly: GCF_900182585.1. Classification (NCBI taxonomy): domain Bacteria; kingdom Pseudomonadati; phylum Aquificota; class Aquificia; order Desulfurobacteriales; family Desulfurobacteriaceae; genus Balnearium; species Balnearium lithotrophicum. The sequence continues at coordinate 13,295 of NZ_FXTM01000004.1, forward strand.
CGGAAGGGAAACCTCTCTAACTTCAACGCCCAATTTCTCCAAGAGCTTTATGGCATTTAAAACACTTTCCTTAACCTGTGGGTCTATTCCCTCTATGAAATACTCCTTAGGAACTCCGGCCTTTAAGCCCTTTACTTCCCCGTTCAAGGCCTCCAAAAAGTTTGGAACTGGAACCTTTGCACTTGTAGCGTCCTTGGAGTCCTGCCCAGAAATTACGTTGAGGAGGTAGGCTGCATCCTCAACACTTTTCGTTATAGGGCCTATCTGGTCTAAGGAGGAGGCAAAAGCAGTTAGTCCGTAACGGGAAACCCTTCCGTAGGTTGGCTTTAAACCTACAACTCCACAGAAAGCAGCAGGCTGTCTTATTGAACCTCCGGTATCAGAACCTAACGAGGCAAGTGCAGAGCGGGCTGCAACTGCTGCAGCGGAACCTCCCGATGAGCCTCCGGGAACCCTCTCCAAATCCCACGGGTTTCTCGTCGGTCCAAAGTATGAGGTCTCTGTCGATGAGCCCATTGCAAACTCGTCCAAGTTGTTCTTACCTACAAAGATTGCTCCCCTCTCCCTAAGCCTTTTTACTACTGTTGCATCGTAGGGAGATACAAAGTTTTCTAAGATTTTTGAGGCGCAGGTCATCCTCACATTTTCTACGTTTATGTTGTCCTTTATCGAGATGGGAATTCCAAAAAGCTCAGGAACCTCATCCTCAGAAAGCCTTGTTAACTCCTCATCGGCAACTTTTGCCTTCCTTCTTGCCTTTTCGTCGGTTACGGTGATGTAGGCATTGAGCTTCGGTTCAGTCTCTTCTATCCTTTCCAAAACCCTTTCGACAATTTCAGAAGGCTTTACTTCCTTTTTCTTAATTAGAGCGTGGAGCTCCCTCAAACTCCTATTCAAAATTTCCATTTCTACCTCCTATTTTTTAACTACTTTCGGAACTATAAAGTACTCACCGTCTGTCTCTGGAGCGTTCATAAAGGTCTTCTCCCTTGGAAGGCTAATTCCAGGAACGTCCTCTCTCAGAACATTCTCGGGTGGAATAACCGAGAATTTGGGGTCTATTCCCTCTGTGTTAAGTTCGTTCAGCTTTTCCACAAAGTCTAAAATTTCTGAGAGCTGTTCTCTGAACTTTTCAATCTCCTCTTCCCTTAACTCTATCCTTGCAAGTTTTGCAATGTGTAGAACTTCCTCACGGCTCAGCTTCATCTCCTACTCCTTAAATATGCTTTTATGTTTTCTCCAATCTCCTCAATCAAGCGCCTCATGTAGGGGTCTGAGGAGTGGGAAACTATTTTAACATTAGGTTTGAGTTCAACTTCCCCCGTATAGACTGCTTCCTCCAACCACCTGATAAAGTCTATTCCGTTCCCTCCAAACTTGGAGTACTCCTCTAAGTAGTTATCAAGGTCAAGAACCTCTATCTCCCTTCCGTACTTCTTAACAATTTCCTTGAGCTTGTCCACTCTCCTAACCAGTATATAATCTGATGATGGAGAATTTCTCCAGTCATCTAAGTAGACTTTCAACTTTCCTCCGGAGGTTGTTTTGGGAAAAATTTTAGTTGAAATTGAAGGAAAGGAAAGGGAAGTAGAGATAAAAGGAAAAAAGGTAAGGGTGGATAAACTTTTGGAGAATATGGGGATTTATCCTGAGACTGCTGTTGTTGTTAGGGGAAAGGGGCTCCTGTGCGATGACGACTACGTTTTGGATGGGGAAAGGGTAAAGGTAGTTGTAGCAACTTCAAAGGGTTGATATGAAGAGAGCAATGGCCTTGGATGTGGGATTTAAGAAAATAGGTGTTGCCCTTTCAGACCCTTTGATGCTTACATCCTACCCCTACAGGGTTATTTTTAGGAGAAGTAACAGGGAAACTTTCGAGGAGCTCCTTGGCATTATTGAGGAAAAAGGGGTTTCCGACGTTGTTGTTGGAATTCCCATAAACAGGGAGGGAAAAAGGACGAGGATAGGGGAAAAGATTGAAAAGTTTGTAGATAAGTTTAAAAATTTCCTCAGTGAGAGAGGAGTTAGAGTAAGGTTTCACCTTTTTGACGAGTCATACTCTACACTGGAGGCTGAGGAGCTCTTGAGAAACTTGGGGAAAAAGAGAGAAGCAGTTGACGATGTGGCAGCTGCTTTAATACTAAGGGAGTGGCTTGAGGAGAGGAGGAATGAGAAAGAAGAGGAGCGTTAGGGCAATTTTAGAGAGGAGGAAGAGGCGTTTCTTTGACCACTCAAACGAGGTTATGATAGGTAAAGTAGTTGGTGTTCATGGGCTAAAAGGAGATTTAAAGGTAAGGTCGGAATCTGACGTTTTCGAGAGACAGATTGAGAAAACACCGGAAGTTTCACTCTATAGGGGAACGAAGAAGGAGAGATTGGAGGTTGAATACGTTAAACCCTACAAGGAGATTTTCCTCGTTAAGTTTAAGGGGATTAACGATAGGAGCTCTGCCGAGGAGAGGATGGGGGGAGAAATATACATAGGAAAGGATGAACAGGTTCCCTTAGAGGAGGGGGAGTTTTACTACCACCAGTTAATCGGTTTAAAGGTTGTTGATGAAAGTGGAAGGGAGATAGGGAAGGTTAAGTCGATAATGGAACAGCCTGCAAGCCATATCCTTGAGGTGGAAACTGAATCCAATAAGGAAGTCCTCATTCCCTTTATAGACCAGTTTGTTAAGGAGGTCGATTTAAAAAACGGGAAAATAGTCGTTTCCCTCATTGAGGGAATGGAGGATTAGTTGAGAATAGACGTTCTTACTGTTCTTCCCGGCCTCTTTGACTGTTTTTTGAGGGAAGGGGTTATCGGTAGGGCTGTAAAGTCCGGAAAGGTTAACGTTAACGTAGTTAACATTCGGGACTATGCACTTGACAAACACCGGGTTGTTGATGACGTTCCTTACGGTGGTGGCCCTGGAATGGTTCTTAAGCCAGAGCCAATCTTTAGAGCTTACGATGAACTAACGAAGGAAGGGGAAAAGCCCTTAGTCATTCTAACAGAACCCTGGGGTGAGGTTTTCAACCAGGATATGGCCTTGGAGCTCTCTAAAAAGGGAAGGCTAATGATAATATGTGGAAGGTACGAGGGAGTTGATGAGAGGGTTAAGTCTATTGTTGACAGGGAAGTCTCAATAGGGGATTACGTTCTGACGGGAGGGGAACTTCCAGCAATGGTGATAATGGATGCCGTAATCAGACTGATTCCAGGGGTTTTGGGAAATAGGGAGAGCTTAAGTGCAGATTCATTCATGGATAGAGGGCTTCTTGGATATCCGAACTACACCCGTCCTTCAGAGTTTAGGGGAATGAGGGTTCCCGACGTTTTGCTCTCAGGCCACCATAGGAGGATAGAGCTGTGGAGAAAGGAACAGAGTCTAAAGAGGACCCTTGATAGGAAACCGGAACTGATAGACAAACTCATGAGGGAAGGAAAGCTCTCAAAGGAAGAGATAGAGATTATTAAAAAACTTAAGGGGCAGAAGAATGAAGATTGAAATATTTGATAAGGCCGGAAACGAGATAGCATCCTGGGAGGTCGATGAGGAGACCTGCAACAGATTTAAAGCTTTGAGTAAAGAGGATATAGTTTTGGAACTGGCAACAGGGATAGCTGTTTCCTTAAAGGAGATGGGAGTTGATTTAACCTTCAACGTGATTGTTAACGAGTGGGGAAAGGTAGTAGTGTGCGGAAGGGAAATTGATTTGGCGGGAAACTCCCGCCTTTAGATTCCTCAGCCAAAGGATGTACAGGCACTGGATGAACCTGAATCGCTTCCTCCAATTGCACAGGCGGAAATTTTCTTAACAACCTTTTCGCTTCCACACTTTGGACACTTTACCTGACCAACCTGAGAAGCTGAAATTACAAACTTTTCAAACTCCTCTCCACACTCCTGGCACTTAAACTCGTAAATCGGCATTCCTTCCTCCTGTATAGAATCTCTGTGGCCTAATAATATAGGTATAATTCGTAAGCTATGTAATTTCTAACGAGGTAGAGGTATGGAAAATCTCTCAGAGCTCCGAGAAGAAATAGACAGGATAGACAGGGAAATTCTAACCCTTTTAAACAGGAGAGCAAAAATTGCCCAAAAGGTTGGGGAGATAAAGAGGGAAAAGGGACTTCCCTTTTACGTTCCTGGGAGAGAGGCTAAGATACTTTCAAAGTTGGAGGAATTAAATCAAGGACCACTTCCTCCAGAGAGCATAAGGGCAATCTTCAGGGAGGTAATATCTGCCTGTAGAGCTCTTGAAGAGCCTACAAAAGTTGCATTTTTGGGTCCACAGGCAACGTTTACCCATCTGGCAGCTCTAAAGCACTTTGGAACCTCATCTGACTTGAGACCTAAGGATTCAATAGACGATGTTTTTAATGAAGTTGAAAAGGGCAGAGTAGACTACGGAGTTGTTCCTATTGAAAACTCCATAGAGGGAATCGTTAACTACACAATAGATATGTTCCTGGAGACCGACTTAAAAATAAGCGGTGAGGTCTTTGTTCCAGTTAACCTCCATCTTATGAGCAAGGAGGGAAGTTTAGACAGAATAAAGAAGGTCTACTCCCACAGGCACGCAATAGCCCAGTCGAGAAAGTGGCTCTCGGAAAACTTACCTTACGTTGAAGTTGAGGAGGTTTCAAGTACGGCAAGGGCTGCGGAGATTGCAAGTAGGGAACCTGGTTCTGCTGCGATAGCAAGTGAAGCTGCTGCTCTCCTTTACGACCTCAACATACTTGCAAAAAACATCCAGGAGCTCTCCAAAAACTTCACGAGGTTCTTAATAATAGGAAAGAGCGATTCAGAATTTCCTTCGGGTAGGGATAAAACCTCCGTTATGTTCAGCACAAGGCACGAGGCAGGAGCTCTCTTTAAGGCACTTCAACCTTTTGCCGTTTACGATGTAAATCTCTCCAAAATAGAGTCAAGGCCTACAAAGAAGAAGCCTTGGGAGTACGTATTCTTTGTCGACATTGAGGGACACAGGAAGGAGGAAAGGGTTTCCAAGGCACTCTCAGAGCTTGAGAGAGGATGTAGCTTTTTCAAGATTTTAGGCTCCTACCCAACAGGATTTAAGGAGTGAAAATGAGAAGAGCAGAGGTTAAAAGGGAAACTAAGGAAACTCAAGTAGAGCTCTCCATAAACCTTGACGGAAGTGGAAGGTACAGTGTAGAAACGGACATCCCGTTTCTCACCCACATGGTGGAACTCTTTTCAAGACACTCCTCATTTGACGTTGAGCTGAAGGCAGAGGGAGATGTTGAGGTTGACCATCACCACCTCATAGAGGACGTTGGGATTGTTTTAGGGGAGGGGATAAGGAGGGCCCTTGGAGAAAAGAGAGGAATAAACAGGTACGGATTTTTCACCCTTCCCATGGACGAAACTCTAATCTCATCCGCCGTTGACCTTTCCGGAAGGCCTTTCTTTGTCTACAGGGGATTTCCAGAGTTTAAAACACTTATGGGAATAGAGTTTGACCTTTTCAGGGAGTTCTGGAAGTCCTTTACAAACTCACTAATGTGCAATCTTCACATCACCTGCCACTACGGATTAAACCTTCACCACATGGCTGAGGGAACGTTTAAGTGTGTGGCGAGAGCTCTCAAAATGGCAGTTTCCTTAACCAATAACGATAGTGTTCCATCTACAAAGGGAGTCTTGTAATGAAAACTACGCTTGTAACAGGAGGAGCAGGTTTTATAGGTTCACATTTAGTTGAGGAGTTACTAAAAGAGGGAAGGAGAGTTGTTGTTTTGGATGACCTGTCGTCTGGAAAGTTAGAAAATCTCCCCAAGTCGGAAAATCTTGAATTCATAGAAGGTTCTATTACCGATAGGAAACTCCTTAGAGAGATTTTCTCGGAATTTAAGTTTAAAACTGTTTTTCACCTTGCTGCAGTTCCGTCTGTAGAACTTTCCGTTAGAGAACCTCTAAAAACTCACGAGGTTAACTGTAATGGAACTATTTACTTGTTAGAGGAAGCTAAGAAAAGAGGAGTTGATAGGTTCATCTTCTCATCGTCTGCAGCCGTTTATGGAAATAGGCCTGAACTCCCCAAAAGGGAAGACCATCCTGTAGAGCCTGTTACTCCGTACGGTGTTGATAAGTACGCATCGGAACGTTTTGTAGTTAACAGTTATTTTCTCTACGGTCTTAAAGCAACTGCACTGAGATTTTTCAACGTTTATGGAGAAAGGCAGGATTCCAGTTCTCCTTATTCGGGAGTTATTTCAATTTTTATTGATAGGTTCATTCGATTTAAAAATGGAGAGAATGTAACAGTTGATGTTTTTGGGGATGGAAGACAAACGAGGGATTTTGTTTATGTAAAGGATGTTGTTAGAGCTCTACTCCTATGTGAATCTTCCAACGAGGCCTTTGGAGAAGTTTTTAACGTAGGAACGGGAAGAGAGACATCCCTTTTAGACTTGATTAAAACGTTAAAGGAAATAACGGGGGTTTCTCCTCCTGTCATTTTCAAACCTCCAAGAAAGGGTGATATAAAAAGGTCGTATGCCGATATAACAAAACTTTCAAATTTGGGTTATAAACCTGGATATTCCCTGAATGAAGGACTTAAGAGAACCTATCTTTGGGAAGAAAAGAGGAGGGGATTGTGAAATCAAAAATTTTTGTTTTGATACTTTCCGTTTTCTTCGTCTTAGGTTGTACACAAGTAAGTAGAGTAAAGGTATTGCCTACCAAGAAAAATACTTTAGCGGTTATTCCTTTTGAAAACTATACAGTTACTCCTCTCGCAGGATACAGAGTTGCTTCAATACTGGAAGGGGTTTTAAGAAGTAAGGGTTATAAAGTTTTAAATAGAGTTTGGAGTTATTCCGACCAAGAGCCGACCGAAGCAGACTTTAAAAAGTGGTGGAACAAGGCTATAAAGGAGGGAGCAACACTGATAGTTTATGGAAGCGTTAATGAATTTAGGTACAAAACAGGTATTGACGGGGAACCTGCAGTAAGCGTAACAGTATACTTTTACAACGTAAATACGAAAAAAGTTGTTTGGAGCGCAACTCTTTCAAAATCAGGTCTTTCATTTCAATCTTTAGGAACAGTTTCTCAAGAGTTGTTCGACAAAATTTTTAAGTAAGGAAATTTTCTATGAAGTTTAAGTTTCTTGAGAAGGAAATAATTACAGAAAAGATTTTAAGTATAGTAATTATAGAGGTTTTAATTTTTGTTGCATTCCTTTTTGTAGTTGGCTACTTCTTCAATCCAAATGATATCCTTTTTTTAAATTCTGTAATTTCTCCTGTTTTATTAATTCTAATAGTTTTTACTCTATATTACGGATTTACTATAGGTATTTTCTTTCTAATTCTTCTATCATTATCCGCTCTATTTTTGTACAGTACCTATCCATTAAGTGTTATACTCTGGTATCTCATTATTGTCATTATTGGTGGAGAATTTCGATTCTACTGGAATAGAAAAATTGAGGAAGCTGAAGCTGTTAAAATTTACTACAGTGAACAGGTGGATACGTTAAGAAAAAATTTGTATTTACTAAAGCTATCCCATGACCAACTTGAAAACATTTATATATCTAGGCCTTTAAGTATTAGAAGAATTTTGGAGGATTTAAAGGAGAATCTCTTAAAGAGCTCTGCTACGGAAGAAAAGTTAATTAGATTTTTTCTGTCTCTGTTATCCCAGAACTTTCAAGTTTTTAGAGCTGCAGTCTATGAGCTTTCAAAGGACAATCGATTGCTAAGTACCTATAAACTTGGAAATGCCTCCGATTTTTCGTTGGAGGATCCACTCATTGAAAAAGCTTTGAGTGAAGAGGAGAATTTTATTCTGACTCCGAAGGATGCAGAGGACAAAATTGGAACTTCAGTAGTAGCTCTTGTAGAAACTATTGGTGATAGAAAGTATCTCCTTTCCATTCAGGATATTGACTTCAGTAATCTGTCTGAGGAGATAATTCACTATATATACGTTATTTTTTCCTACATAATTGAGGACCTTTTCTACGGAAGAGAACTAAGAGAAGAGGAAGTAAAAATCTGCTCCTTTGACTTTATGAAAGAATACAAAAAAGCGTACAACCTTTACAAGAAGTTTGGGACACAGTCTACTGTTGTTCTTATGAAATTACTTTCTAATTATTCAGATGAAATTTATGAAAAGCTAAAGGAAAATTTGAGAACTCTCGATGTCCCTTGTCGAATTGAAAATAACTATGTAGCAATTCTATTGCCTTTAACCGGAAGAGCAGGAGCAAAATCATTTTCTAATAGGATTAGAAAGATTTTTGAAAAGGAAGTTTTAATTCTTGAAATTTTCAATGTCGATTCCGACTTAAAGTCAATGTATGAAAAAATAAAATATTTTATTTCGAATAGAGAGAAATGAATGGTTTAAATGAGTTATTGATAATCTTTGTTTCCCTTATTTTGTTTAACTGGATATTTCTTCCGACAAGATTTAAACAGGATAGGCTATTTCCTCTATATTTATTTGAATTTTTATTGTTAGGACCCTTTGGCATTTTCATTCTCCTTCTTCATCCAATTTTTCTTAAATTTCAAAAACCAAATCCTAAATATAAGCACTTAGAATTTAGTGATTTCAGAGTTCCTAAGTACTTCAAGCGTTCTTTAGGTGAAGCTGCTGTACTGAATCCAGATGAAAGGTTTATTTATTATCTAATAAATATAGGGAAAGCTTCGTATTTAAAGATATTAAAAAAATTTCTTAAAAGTAAGAATGATGAATTTCGGTTACTTACCTTTACCTATTTGGAAAAAAAAGAAAAGGAAATTTTGGAACATATTAAAAATTATCTTGTTAAAGTTAATAGTGACCCCCGTTTCTTTTATAACTTAGGGAAATTGTACTGGGAACTCGTTTATTCTTCAATAGTTGATGAGGAATTAGAAAAAATTTACTTAGAAAAGGCCAAACTCTATTTAGAAAATCACTTAAGGTACTTTCCCTACGATGAACGCTCCCTTTTTTTGTTAGGTAGGATATATCATAGAAATCAAAGCTTTAACAAAGCTCTTTTTTACTACCAACAGAGTTTGGATTTTGGATTTCCCTCAGAGAGAATTTTGCCGTACATGATTGAGTGCCTCTTTAAATTGGGAAGAAGGGATGAAATTTTAAAGCTTAGAAGGGAAGTCTCTTATAGACCTTTAGCTTCTGATTTAAAGACAAACTCTATGCTAAGGGTGTGGCTTTAATGGTAGTGCTTGATAGGAACAAAAAAATTGACATTTTATTTATTAATGAAGGAACTTATCCCATGGTCCGGGGAGGGGTAGCAGATTGGATTTCTCAACTGATACTGGGAAATCCAGATATAAACTTTGGTGTAATCTTTATTGGTTCGAGTGAAGACGATTACGAAGGAATTCGTTATGACCTTCCGGAGAATTTAGTTTTTTTGGATATAAACTATCTTTTTGAAGAAGCAAATTTGCCTAAATCTAAGGAACTGCAGGGAAGTGATGAGGTATATAAATTAAAACATTTTCTATCTGTGAAAAAAAACATACCTGAAGAGTTAAAAACTCTTCAGTTTTATACTGAAAAAGTAACTTTGGAAAAGTTCTTATATGGAAGAAAAACTTGGTATTTTCTTGAAGATATTTATTTGGAAAATAATTTAGAACTTCCCTTCATAGAGTTTTTCTGGACCGTAAGGAATCTCTTTTTACCTCTGTGGAAAGTAGCTTCTATAGCTGAAGACTTTGTAAGGAGAAAAAAAAGTCTAAGACTTATTCATTCTCCGTCTACAGGATACGCAGGATTCATGTCTTCCCTACTGAAGAAGGAATTGAATGTTCCATTCTTATTAACAGAGCATGGCATATATGTTAAGGAAAGAAAGATAGATATCCTGAACAGTGATATATTCAGGAGTAAGGATATTTTTTCTACAAATCCCTTTGGTATCGACCCCTTGAAAGTTCTTTGGATTAACTTTTTTATCAACTTAGGCAAGATTTCCTATGGTTGTGCAGATAAAATTACTTCGTTGTACGAGGATGCGAGAAAAGTTCAGATATCTCTTGGAGCTCCATCTGAAAAAACAGAAGTAATCCCAAATGGCATTAAAATAGAAAAGTTTAATGTTGTTTTAAAAATGGCTTCGCCAAAACCCGTAGTGGCTTTAATTGGAAGGGTAGTTCCAATAAAGGATGTAAAGACCTTTATAAAAGCAGTAAAACTGTTGAATACTAAAATTGATGTGAAAGGTTGGGTTGTAGGACCTACAGATGAAGACCCTGAGTATTACCAGGAGTGCTTAAACTTGGTAGAGATTTTAGGATTGGAGGGAAATTTAGAGTTCCTTGGGTTTCAAAACGTTGTAGATGTATTGAAAGAAGTTGGAGTTTCTACGCTAACGTCTATTAGTGAAGGAATGCCTCTCGTAGTTCTCGAGTCGTTGGCTGGAGGTATTCCGTTCGTAGCTACAGATGTAGGGGCGTGTAGGCAGCTAATTTATGGTGGTTTAGATGAAGAAGATGTTAAGTTAGGAAAGGCTGGTATTGTTGTTCCTGTTGCCAGTCCTTTTGAAACTGCAAGAGCTTACGAAAGACTTCTAACAGATAGGGCTTTTTGGACAAATTGCAGTAGAGTAGGAAGAAAGAGAGTGGAGTACTATTACAGTTTTGATAAATTTTTACTTAACTATAAACGGCTTTACTCTTCACTAATGGGTACGGAATGGCAGGAATATCCTTTGAATTAAAGAGGTTTTTGAAGAAGAAGAGTTTACTCTCAGTTATTATTGCTACTTCTTACTCTGCAGCGTTAAGTTCAGGAAACTGGATTATAGCAGTTATTTTCCTCTTTTTATTTTCAATTATTTCTCAAAAAATATCATCAAATCCACAAGTTATTGTGGAATTTGACACTTACATAACTTATTGTATAGCTATAAGCTTAATACTTTCTGGTTTCTTTCAGCTTTTATTTACTAGATATATAGCTGATAGGTTATTTGAAATGGAGGAAGAGAGAGTATTCCCTAATCTCATGGGAAGCTTATTGTTATCTAATTTGGTTTCTCTATTTTTTGGGATTTTTATTTCCAACTATTTATTTTCCGGATTTTCAATCTATTATAAATTAATTTTTATTTTTACCATTTCTGTGTTATCCTCTGTGTGGATTCTAAATTCCTTACTTATTGGTATTAAGAAATTTAAATATGTTCTATTTTCCTATGTTTTGTCATACTTAACGTTAGGTATACTAATGTTGGTTTTTTCCAAAAAGGGTATCTTGTACTTAATGACAGCATTTTACTTTAGTCAATCCCTTCTCTTAGCTTTACTACTTTTTTTGATAACAAAGGAGTATTTTTCAACGAAACTTATTGAGTTTGACTTTCTTAAACCTAAGAGAAGTTTTTATTCTTTGGCTTTTATAGGTTTCTTCTACAATCTAGGGATATGGATAGACAAGATAATATTTTGGTTTCATCCTCTTACAGGAATGAAAGTTTTTGGCAATATAAGAGCCTCCTACATTTAGGATACACCTGTTATATTTGCTTATTTGGCCATAGTAGTAGGAATTGCTGTATTTTTCCTAGAGTTGGAAATTGACTTTTCCGTTGCTTATAATGACTATTACAGTGCTGTGAGAAACTGGGGAAGTTTATCGGAGCTCTATAAGTTGGCCAATCAACTTATCTCTACTGGGAGGGAAACTATTTTTGATACTATGAGAATACAAATAATATTTACAATATTCTTTCTCTTTGCTGAAGGTTACCTGTTTAAACTGTTAAAATTTCCCAGTATTTATTCCATTGTCTTAAATATCCTTTTGTTAGGGACATACATTCAATTGATATTTATGGTTATAGTAGCTATCTTAGAATACTTTGATAGAAGAAAAGAAGTTTTTTTAGTAACTTTCTCTTTTGCGTTTCTGAATTTGACTCTAACCTATCTGACAATAAATCTGGGACCTTACTATTATGGTTACGGCTTTGTTTACTCTCTTTTAATCTCTAGTTTGTTGGGAATTTATATATTAAGGGGGTTTCTCCGTGATATTCATTATAGAACTTTTGTTCTTTTTGATAAGTAATGCTGTATGTGCTGAATATCCTAATTCCGTTCTTTTTTATTACTCAAATAGACCCATAACTAATGAACAGCTCAATAGATTTGATTGGATAGTTTTGGATAGTAACGCAAACTGTGTTCTAAAGGAAATAAGAGAACAATTTTGGATGAAAAGGAAACCGAAATTAATAGGTTATTTAAGTATAGGAGAGGTAGAAAAGTCAGAAAAAAGTTTTTTTAAGAACTGTATACTTGGCAAAAATAAAGAGTGGAACTCCTATATTATTGACTTAAGAAAGGATACTTGTTTTAACAAACTTTTGAAAAAAGCAAGTATTATTCGTAACAAGGCATTTGATGGATTTTTCCTTGATACGATAGATTCTTATCAAGCAGTTCTTCCAAGAGATGAATGGAAAGGTTACGAACGTGCCGAAGTAAAATTTATAAAAACCCTTAGGAAAAAGTATCCTGATTCTCTCATACTTGTTAACAGAGCTTTCAATATTTTTGATAATGTTAAGTCCTATATAGATGGATTTGTGGTGGAAGAATTATTTTACAATATTGATTCTGAGGGAAATATTGAGGAAAATTCTAAGGATGAAGTAAATTATTTAATAAATAAACTTAGCTATATTAAGAGGAATGGCATTCCTGTTATTGTTATAGACTATATTCCTTCCTATAGAATTGACTTAATTTGGAAAGATTTAATAAATATAAGGAAGTTAGGTTTTATTCCATACATTTCAAATAGAAATCTATGTGTTATTGGATATTCCTGTGGTATAGAGATACCGCGGAAAGTAATCCTTATCTACGATTCAACATTTACTTTTTCTAAAATAAGACAGGTTAGTGCCGCTAATAGACTTCTGCAATTACCCGTGGAATACTTAGGATTTAAACCGGAAATTTACGATATAAACAGAGAAAAACTACCTCCTCCCTATAAATCTGAGGGTTACTTAGGAGTAATAGTAACACAAGTTAGTAAAAAAAACTTATTAAAGCTTGACAGTTGGCTAATAAAAGCAAAGAAGAATGGGTTGAAAATTTTCTTTTTTAATAATCTTCCTCTAAAAAAAAACTATTTAAAGAGTTTGGATTAAACGTTGTTACTAATGTTCCTTTAACCTTTCCTAAGATAAAAAAGTTTGTAAAGTTCGGATTTGAGAAACCTTTAACTTTAAAACCTCCATCTTTTCTAATTAACTATGGAGATAGTATACTAAAACCGCTTGTAGTGGAGATATTCTCTCCTAAACTTGTTCACGTTCCTTTTGCTATAACCAAATGGGGTGGATATTCACTGGATAATGCCTTTTTGGATGAAGATAAGGAACTGTGGAGTTATGACCCATTTAAACTATTTAGAGAAGTGTTTAATCCTTCATTCCCAGCTCCAGATATTACTACGGAGAATGGTAATAGGATTTTAATTGCTCATATAGATGGGGATGCCTTTTTTGGAGTTGCTGACTTTAACCCAAAAAAACACTTAGGGGAAATTTTAAAAGAAGAAATTCTTACAAAATTCAAGATTCCTCATGGAGTAAGTGTAATAGAGGGGGAGATTGCTCCTTGGGGACTCTATCCGAATGAATCGAAGAAACTTATGAAAATAGCCAAAGAAATTTTCGCTCTTCCAAACGTTGAAATGGCGTCCCATACGTTCTCTCATCCTTTTGATTGGAGAATTGTAGGAAAGAATTCAAAAGGACTACCAGCTGCTCACAATCTTCCTATAAAGGGATATGTATTTAATGTTAAAAGAGAAATTTTTGGTTCTGTTAATTTTATTAACAGATATCTATCTCCAGATGGTAAAAAAAGAACAATGGATTTATTCTGGTCAGGAAATTGTGACCCTGACAGGAATGCTGTTGAACTTACTTATAAGGCAAAGGTTTATAACATGAATGGAGGAGATACAACTATAAATTATTCAGAACCTTTCTTATCATGTGTCGCTCCATCTGGAGTTAATTTTGGGAACTTTTATCAGGTTTATGCTCCAATATCGAATGAAATGTACTACACCAACGATTGGCACGGTCCCTATTGGGGATTTATTAGAGTTATTCAAACGTTCAAACTTACAGATAAGCCGAGACGACTGAAACCAATAGATATTTATTATCACTTTTATTCCTGTCAGAAATTATCATCTCTTAATGCTTTAAAAAAAGTTTACAAGTACGCTCTATCTCAAGAGGTTATTCCTCTCTTTCCTTCCCAATATTCACAGATTGTTTTGGATGCTCGAAATACAGTTATCTATGGCAATAGGAAGGAAGGCTTTACAGTAAAAAATCAGGGATTTTGTAGGACACTAAGAGTACCCATTTCCTGGGGATATCCTGATGTTTTAAGGAGTGTTGGAGTAATAGGTTATAGGAAGATAAATAATTATTACTATATTCATCTATCAGGAAGTGGTAGCTATAAGTTATTGTTTTCTAATAAAAAACCCAAATTTCGACTTATTAGTTCAAATGGAAGAGTAAAGAAGTGGATAGAAAAGAAGAAAGGTAATTTTATTCTTTTAGATTTGGAGCTCCAATCATACCAAAAACCAACTTATGCTAATTTAGAAAGCAGTTGTAGAATAAAATTGCTTAAAGGGCGTATTGAGAAAAGGAAAAAAACTCTATACAGATTATTAGGAGAAAAGGGTATTGAACTCAAAGTCATTTGCTCTAAGTGATATAGTATCTAATTTAGAGCTTTTTGTTTTTGTAGTTATAGTAGTTTTTCTATCTGTTGTTCTTTTCCCATGGAATCTCAAAGAAAAGATTTTAGAGGAGGAAAATATAAATACTGATTTGTTAATATCCTATCTTCAAGCTCTGGAAAAAGTCAGTGATGACCCGCTAATACATTTAAAATTAGCTATAGAACTTACAAAAAAGGGTGAGTTAGATAGAGCTTTGAAGGAAATGAATACGGTAAACTTCGACCTTATACCGGATAATTTAAAAGATAGAGCTTTATTTTTATCTTTTAAATTGTATGAAACTCTGTTTTTTTCTTGTAAAAGTCAGGAGAGGAAGTCTTTAATAAGAAAAAGAATAGAAGACTTAATTATTTTAGCACTTCAAAGATATAAAGATAATCCTCAAAAGCTCTTGTATCTCTATAAATTTTCAGAAAAAATGTACTTTCCTGAAGAGTCATTGAAAATAGCCCTATTACTTTCAATGTTTAACAGTAATTGGAAAATAAAAGCTTTTATAAAGGCAGTTGAAATTGGGAAAATTGATTTAGCTTACAGTATTCTTAAGGAGATTTCTATTAAAAAACTGCCAGATAGATACAAAGTTGTAGCTTATCAAATTGCCTTCTCCAAGAAGAATTACAGTTTAGCTATAGCTTGTTTAGAGGATAGTCCTACTTTGATGAGAAAGTATTGGAAAACTTTGGTTTTTCTTTATTTTAAAACGAAAAATACTAGAAAATTCGACAGATTTGTTAAGCAAGTTCTTGAAAGAAATGAGAACTTAAGAATGAAGCAGGAGGTGTTAAAATTAGCAATAGAGCATGCACTTTGGAATTCAGATTATAAGAAGGTTAAGGTTTTAATAAGAAGATATGGACTACAGTTAGCAAATACTCCTGAATTTATAAAATTTCTTTTGAAGTCCGCATTAGCTACTGGAGATTCTTCCTTTGTAGATTGGTTATCCCGTGAAATCTTTTCCAAGGTAGAAAAATGCTAAAGAAATTTGTAATCTTACTAATTTTACTCGTATTACCTGTGGAAGTTGTAATTGCTTCTTCTGAACATTCAAATAGGTCGGAATCGTGTGAAATTAATTATAAAAATATAAGAGAATTAGAGGATATACTGAAACTACTTTTAAATGCAGCACTAAGTTCCCGTGATTTATCCCTTGCAGAGAAGGTAGTTAGGAAAGGAATAGCTATTAATCCCAACAACTCTTACTGGTACAAATGGTTAGGAAAGATTCTTGTTTGGACAAATAGAGCATCAGAGGCTCTTCCGTATCTTAAAAAAGCGTTTGAACTTTCTAAGGATAGGAAAATTGCAGAAGAACTTTTTCATTTAGCAATAGAAACAAACAGATTTGATTTGGCTAAGTCCCTGTTACCCTACGTAAAGAACGTTCCCGATAATCTTGTTATTTCCATCTATGGAGGAGTTGGAGACATTGGTTCGTTGCTTTCCTTCTTGGAGGAGAAGGGTAAACAGAAGTATCTTCTTATGGCTGCAGACATAAGGTTAATGATTGGGGATTGGAAGGGAGCTCTAAAGGATATTAACAGAGTTCTCATTTTAAATCCTGGAAATATGAGAGCTTATCTATTAAAAGCCTCAATATACTATTCAATGAAAAAATTTAAGAAATCTCTCCTTATTCTTAATGAGGGATTCAAACATCTCAATCTTAAGGATAAGTATGCTGTCAAGCTTCTTCAGAATCTCTCAGATTTGGGATGGATGCTCAATGATTTTTCCTCTGTTAGGAAAGCTGCAGAAACTCTCATAAAGTTAAACCAGGGTAGATGGGAAGATTTCTACAGACTTATTTTCATTTATAAATTTTGTTGCCCTCAGAGAATGGTTCCTTTAGGGCTGAAGTTTTACAGGGAGTTTGATTCGCTAGAAGTAATACCTACAATTCTGGATTATCTGCTTCAAAAGAAGAACTATGAGGAGTTTTTAAAGATAATCTCTAAACTTAAAGAAAATGATAGAAAGAAACTATTGAGGAACGATTATCTTTTTGTTAGTTATCTAAAGGTTTTATCTAAAATGGGAAAATATTCTTTGGTTAACAGGTTAATAGAGGATAGATTAAAAAATTCTCCCTCTCCTTCAGTTATTACATACTTAATCTATATGAAATCAGACTTGAACGACTTTAAAGGTTTAAAGGAATTAGTAAGGAAATATCAGAGGTACAAAAGTAGGATACCAGTTCCTTTTGCCTTAGCTTACCTAAAGCTAAGAAATTCCCAGATGGCTTTAAAACTCTTAGAGGGAGGAAGGGAGAAAAATCCACTACTCTATGCTGAAGTTCTTTCTCTTTCAGGAAAAAAAGAGGAAGCAAAGAGACTAAGATATTTCGTTTTCAAAAAATTGGAGGAAAAACTTAAGAAAAATCCATCTCTTTTAAAGAAGAGGGATTTCATTTACGATTTTCTCTACTTAGCTTCATACTTCTATCCACCTGGAAAGTATGAACGTTTATTACAAGAAGCATCTTCTTTTTTGACAGAGAAAGAATACAGAGAGTTATACTTAAGTTATCTGCTAAATATGGATGAAAAAACAAAAGTTATGTTCCTATGGAATAGAAAGAGGTATGAACTTTCTCCTTGGATGAAATTGAGCATAGCTCTTGACCAGTTTGATATGTACCAAATAGAAAGAACAATTAAAAAGTATTCTGGTCTCTTATCCGTTGAGGATTTGGTAACTGCTGAAGAGGAAATTGGTAGAACAAAAGAAGCGATAAGTAAGGCGTTTAGTAGTTTAGAAAATAATAGATTTAACGTTAAGCTTTACCACAAATTCGTTCAGCTCGTTAACTCATACTCAAGTTACGTTTCAATATCCCCCAAAATCCTTTCAAGAAGTGGATACAGAGAATTTAAAGTGGATTTTGTTAACAAAAATTCGCTGGTTGAAAAAGGAATAAACCTTTGGACTTACGTAGGTGATAGCAGTCCTATTAATAAAGATAAAAGTACTTTACTAAAATCTTTCAAAACTAATTTCTTGGGATTAAAGGTGGAAAAGTTATTCTCTTTGGGAAGTTACGAATTTCACTTTCTAAACTATAGAAAGGATAGAACATTTACAAATTTTGGTTTTTCTCTTCAGTCACACGTTATTAATGAGTTAAGTCTATCCTTCTCAGGAGATTTTAATAAAGAGAGCTCCGATACGGTATATCTCTACCTGGGTGGAATGGAGGATAAGTTTACAACAACACTCTCCCTTTCGAGAACGAGGTATGGCTTGGACTTAGGACTGAACTATAAGAAGTATAAATCCCAGAGTGGTAGTACAGTTGGTTATGGGAGGGAAGCTTCCCTTGGATTTACATATACCTTGAAGTCTGGTTATCCTGATATTTCAATTAGACCCTATTTCGTACTTGGAAAGTATAGAGCAACGGGAAAGCTCGGTAACATAGGAAATATAATGGCACATGTAGGAAGCCCTGTTCCTGAGGATTCAACAACTCTTGGGCTGGAAGGTAACATCGGCTATGGTAGAGTAAGTTCTTTTACGAGGGATTGGAAACCTTTTTTAAGTGGTTCAATTCTTCACAATTCTAAGTATGGTTGGGGATTCAATATTTCGGGAGGAGTAGGGGGCGAGCTTTTTCATGGGGATATGCTACGATTAGAACTTCAGAGCTCCCACAATGCGGGGAAAATAAATGAGCATCTTTACCAAATTATTGTTAATTATAAGCGTTTCTATTAGTTTCTTCTCCTCAGCCTGTTCCCATACTTTTGGGCAAGTTTATGAAACTTGCTACTTTGAATCCTTTAATAAACAGGTTCTATTAAGAATAAAACTTACAACAGATTCTGGAATTTTGATTCTAAAGCCAGACGTTAATGGAGATGGAAAACTAAGCATTGATGAACTCAACCTCTTACTCAATAAGCTCAAGGATACATTGTTTAAGAATATTGTTATTCTGAAGGATGGCCAACAGCTTAAATATAGGATTGTTGCATCGGATATAAAACCCAATCCGTTAGGCTGGATATACGGTGTAACAGCTTCTTTCTCCGTAGTATTGGATGGAGCAGGAAACTATTTCTTCTCCGATAACAATTTTTTAAAAAAAGGTCCCAAAGATAGAATAGAATTTCTCATAGATGCTTCTTTGAATCCAACAGCTCATTTGGGGAAGCATCCATGGGAGCTCTACGCTCAACTCAGTCCTTCTAAATCTTCTTTTCCCTTACGTAGCAGGACTTTCTGGGAATATCCGCAGAAAAAACTAATAGGAAATTTGAAATCTCAGAATTTTGAAGTTCTATTTTTCTTCGTTGCCCTCTTTCTGGGAATGGTTCACGCTCTAAGTCCAGGCCATGGTAAAACCCTAATTTCCGCATTTCTCGTTGGAAGCAAAGCAAGATTAAAGGATGCTTTTGTTCTATCAATTATTACTGCCATTACTCACGTTTTTAGCGTTTTAGTTTTTGGACTTCTAATTTTCTTTTTAGAACCTTACCTAAATATGAAAAAGTACTACAACTTTATTCAGCTTCTATCAGGAGTAGCAATAGTTCTCGTTGGCTATTGGATGACCGTCAGAAACAGTAAGGCCCTTTTTAGCCATCACCACCATCATCATTATCATAGTTTTTCACCTTCCTACAAAGACCTTCTGATTTCTGGAATTACAGGTGGGATTGTTCCCTGTCCATCTGCAATAGTTATCCTTTTGGTATCTATTGCCCTCAAAAAGGTCCTTTTGGGTTTGTTGGTAATCGTATTCTTCAGCTTAGGAATTGCTCTAACCCTCTTCTTGATTTCATCACTTACCCTTTTAGGTTTTAAGTTTCTCGAAGGTGCATTCAATAGGTTTGGAAAATGGGCATTTCTCTTATCTCCCTTAGTTGTAATCTTTGTTGGAATTGCCTTTATAGTTCAATCAGTTGTTAAACTTACTTAGTCAAATTACAGAAGGAGGAGGAGTATGAAAGTTAGCCGTTCAAAGGAGCTCTTTGAGGAGGCCAAAAAGTACATTCCGGGAGGAGTAAACAGTCCCGTTAGGGCATTTAAGTCGGTAGGAGAAACTCCGCGGTTTATCGAGAGGGCAAAGGGCTCTCACATCTGGGATGTCGATGGAAATGAGTACATAGACTACGTCTGTTCATGGGGACCCATGATTTTGGGTCATGCCCATCCAAGTGTGGTTGAGGCAATAAAGGAGCAGGCTGAGAAGGGAACTAGCTATGGAGCTCCAACGGAACTTGAGGTGAAACTTGCCAAGATGATTGTTGAAGCCGTTCCCTCTGTAGAGAAGGTGAGAATGGTCAATTCGGGAACGGAAGCAACCATGTCTGCAATAAGGCTTGCAAGGGGATATACTGGAAAGAATAAGATTGTAAAATTCGAAGGTTGTTACCACGGCCACGTTGATGCACTACTTGTAAAGGCCGGTTCTGGACTTACAACCTTTGGAGTTCCTACAAGTCCTGGAATTCCCGAGGACTTTGCGAAACATACAATTACAGTTCCCTTTAACGATATTGATGCTTTAAAAAGGGTTATCGATGAGTACGGGGACGATATTGCAGCGGTAATAATGGAACCGGTAATGGCAAATGCCGGACTCATACTTCCAGAGCTTAGTTTCCTTGAGAAAGTCAGGGAACTTACTGCCGACAGGGGAATAGTCCTCATATTTGATGAGGTTATTACAGGTTTCAGGCTCTCCCTCGGGGGAGCTCAGGCGTACTTTGGAATTACTCCAGACCTGTCCTGTTTTGGAAAGATTATTGGAGGAGGCCTTCCCGTTGGAGCTTTTGGTGGAAGAGCGGAAATAATGGACTATTTAGCTCCTGAAGGGCCAGTTTACCAGGCTGGAACCCTGTCCGGAAACCCCCTTGCAATGGTTGCTGGAATTAAGACCCTCGAAGAATTAAAGAAACCGGGAGTTTACGAGGAGCTAAGAGAAAAGGGGAAAAAACTCTCAGAGGGGATGAAGGAAGCTGCAAGGTCTGCAGGAATTTACGATAAGCTCTGCTTTAAGAGTATTGAGAGCATCTCCATCGTCTACTTTACTTCCGTTGATGTGAAAAACTATCAGGACGCCTTGACCTCAAATACAGAGGCTTATGCAGTATTCTTTAGGAAAATGCTGGAACAGGGAGTTTACTTAGCTCCTTCTCAATTTGAGGTGGCCTTCGTCTCAACTGCCCATACAGATGAGGACATTGAGAGGACTGTTAAAGCAGCTGAGGTTGCTTTTAGAGAGGTAAGAGAAATACTCTAATTCGAGGACAATTTGGGGAAGTTAAAGGACTACATAGAGAGAACGTCTTACATGATGGTGGGGGTTCAGTTCGCCCTCGCCATCTTTATAGGTCTTGGTATAGGCTACTGGCTCGACAAAAAATTGAAGACTTTTCCGTGGTTGACAATCCTCTGGTTCTTTATAGGTTTAGCTGCTGGTTTTAAGAACGTATATAGGGAGATTAGGAAGATTTCCAAATGAGGGAGTTTAAGAGCTTTTTATCCCTATTTATCAAGATAGAGGTCTTTCTCTTTCTCTTGGGGCTTGTTGTTTCTGTTCTGCTAAAGGGATTTTCTGTTTTTTCCCTATCCTTTGTTTTAGGTTATGCTGTAGTTGCTGTTGACTATTTCCAATTAGTTAGGTTTTCAAAGAGACTGCCAGAGCTCGTTAGATTAGGTGTCTTTCCTAAGAGTGGCTTTATGTGGAGATACCTATCGGTTCTCTTGATTTTGGTCGGTTTTTCTCTGTTTACTCCTGTGGACTTCTTTGCTATAATTTCCGCGGTCGCACTCAGTCAAATAGGACTCTTTTTAGCAGTCTTAGTCCATCGTAAGGAGTGGAGGAAATGGAAGGAAGCGTAATAAAAATTGTGGGAATTCCAGACCACGTAACAATGACTTGGCTCATGATGGCAGTTGTACTTACATTTTCCTACATTCTTGGGAAGAACCTCAAAAAATTCCCCGATAGGGTACAGTATACCTTTGAAGCCTTAACTTCGTTCATCGTTTATACACTTGAAGATGCAATGGGAAGTTATGGAAGAAAGTTCTTTCCCCTTATCTCCGGGCTTGCGGTGTTCATCCTATGTGGAAACCTAATGGGACTGATACCTGGACTTTCTCAGCCTACTGCTAACCTCAATACTACCCTTGCTCTTGCAATAATTTCGTTTTTGGTCTACAACTATGAGGGAATTAAGAAACACGGTGTCGTTAACTACTTCAAACACTTTGCCGGTCCGATTCCCTGGATGGCTCCTTTGATGTTCCCAATTGAGGTTGTATCTCACCTTTCAAGGATTCTCTCACTCTCCTTCCGTCTCTTTGGAAACATGTTCGGTGATGAAATGGTTGTTTTGGTTCTCCTCATGTTGATTCCGTTCTTGGTGCCGACTGCAGGAGAGTTCATTGTATTTGCAAACAGCTTCCTGCAGACCTTTATATTCTGTATTCTGACAGTAGTTTACATTGCAACAGCTATTGAAGAACATGAAGAGGAGCATGTAGGATATTAATAGAACTTAGAAGGGAGGTTACTGATGAAAAAGAGCTATCTCAAGAGCATTCTCTTCACGCTCTTCCTGATGGTTGTTGGAGCTCTACCTGCATTGGCCGGTGAAGGAGGAGCTGAGTCAGGAAAGGCTCTAATACTTGGTCTTTCAGCAATCGGAGCTGGATTGGCTATTGGACCTGCAGCTGGTGGTGCCGGTGCTGGACAGGGTCAGGCAGTTAGGGGAGCCTGTGAGGGAATGGCAAGGAACCCTCAGATGGCAGGAAAGCTTACAACAACAATGTTCATTGGTCTTGCTATTATCGAGGCTCTTGCCATTTACGGTCTCGTTATTGCCCTTATTCTTCTCTACGCCAATCCGCTTGCTGGTTAATTCTGAGATATCTGCCAAAAGTGAAGCCCCCTTTAAGGGGGCTTTTTTTATTAGTGCTCTCTGCTCCAGTAAACCCTTGCTAACTTTTCACCCTCGTTGTACTTTACTTCAAAGTTTCCTTTAAATGCCTTTTGGACGGCCTCCCCTATGTGCCTTGCCAGGTGCTCGCTCGTTGTTGCTATTTCAGTTTGACCATCCTCCTCTCTGACCCATAGGATTCTCTGAAGGGGCCTTAAAGACATAACTTCATCAACTACGTTTTTTATTCTATTTAAAATTTCCTCCCTGTGCTCCTCGAAGAACTTGCCACTTAGGTAGACAAAACCTCCGGGATACTTATCCCTTTTTCTCCTGCATGCTGGACAAAGTGCTTTATTTGCGTTTTCTGGAACAGGTTCTGAGAGTTGTTCAGGCCACTGCCACCTTCCATCCTTAAAAACTGCTCCACACTCCTCACAAACCGTTGGGTCGGGGTATTTCCTCTTTTCGTAATAGGGATTGTCACTTTCCCATGTGTACTCCTTCCTTCCTGCAGGTACGTAGTTTTTCATTCTTTCCCTCCTCACATTTTAGTATCTACTTTTAAATTAATTCCTTTCAGTAGATAACTTCCAGTCCTAATTTTCTCCTTAAAACCCAGATACAGCCTTCCCTTCTTGACTTTATGAGTTCTGAAGGGTCGGAAAGTTTAGGATCCCTTAAAGGAATGGAGCTTTCAAATCTGAACTTTTTCAGTATTTCTGAATCGGTTTTGAACGATGGAGAAGCAACTGTTGACTTTGATTTTCTTCCAACAGCTACCCCCTCTACAACTCCAAAACCGGCCATGTGGAGAGCTCTCCTAACGGCAGTCGAGGATGAGTAGGTTGCTAAGATTCCATCCTCCTTTATGGCCTTTCTTATCTCCTTAAAGAACTCAAACGTCCAGAGCTCCGGATTAACCTTTGGAGAAAACGGGTCGTGAAAAACAGCATCCGCAAACTTTTCAAAATTTTTAGAAAACTTCTTTAGAAAGTTTCTCCCCTCCGTTATATAAACCTCTATCTTAATCTTTGGAGTGCAGAGATTTAGAGTTAAAGTATCCCCCTCACAGGCTCTATTTTTGAGGATTTCCCTCAATACCCACTTCCACTTTTCATAACTTCCCCAGTTTATGGAGAGGGAACGCTTTATAACGGATAGGTCAAATTCAACTCCAACTACTCTGACCTCTGCCCGTGGATTTTCGGAGAAGACCTCTTCAAGAAATGCAACTGTGTTGTAGCCGAGCCCAAAACAGACGTCAAGGAGGTTAACCCTTCCCCTCCTTGCCCTTTCCCTTACCCTTGTGGGCCTACAAAACTTCTCTACAGCCTCTGTAAATGCACCTGCCGTTACGGAGTGGTAGGGTTCATTGAACCTTTCGGAAAAGAGGGTTACAGAGCCATCCTCAGTTCTTATCTCTCTATTCATTAAGTTTTTCTACTACCGATTTTACTTTTTCCTCAATGTGGAGCTCCTTATCCACTCTTTCATCAATCCTCATTGACGTTACAACCCTTGGAGCTCCCCTCTCAAACGGTACCCTGTGCATCCTCCTTGCAGCCTCAAGGAGTTCATCTAAAGAACCTTCAACTATCGTTCCCATAGCAGTAACTTGGAACTTTAATCCCATGTCCTTTAAAACCTTCACACAGTCTGCAACGTAAGTGCTAACACTTGGGCTTCCTGTTCCTAAAGGAATGACAACAATTTCCATTATAGCCATATCAATCTCCAAAGAGCTCCCTTATAATCCTTTCCCACTGTTCCTTACACTCCTCTCCCTCACAGTTGTCGAGGGGAATAACAGAGGCCTTCTCTATAACTTCCTTTTTAACAAAAATCGGCTTGTTTGTTCTCACTGCTAAGTTAATTGCATCGCTTGGCCTTGAATCAATCTTTATCACCTCTCCATCAGGCCTCTTTACCTCTATCAGGGCAAAGTAGATTCCCTTGTCAAAGTCGTTAATAACAACCCTTTCAACCTCTCCACCGAATACTGAGAGAATTTCCCTTATCAGGTCGTAGGGGAATGGTCTTGGAGGAACAGCTCCTAAGAGTTCTGTTTCGAGGAGTTCTGCTTCCCAGTTGCCTACCCAAATCGGAACGGCAAATCTCTCCTCCTCGTTTCCCAAGATTATTATAGGCATTCCCGTATAGCTATCCTGAGCTATTCCTATTACAGATACTTCAACCATCTCAAAACCCCTTTAATTTATTCAACCTCTACAAGTTCAGCTGCAGGCTCTCCCTTTAAGAAAAATGGAGAGCTCTCGGTTATTTTCACTTTAACAAATTTCCCTATCAGTTCCTTTCCTCCAACGACTGCAACTGGCTTGTTGTCCCTCGTCCTTCCGTAGAGCTCCGTTCCCTTAGGACTGAATCCCTCAATGAGAACCTCCTCAACCTTTCCTACCCTCTTCCTGTTCCTCTCCTCAGCCTGTCTCTTTATTAAGTCCTGGAGTTCCTTCAGTCTCATATTTTTAACCTCTTTAGGAACGTTATCTTCAAACGTTGAGGCCTTTGTAAACGGCCTTGGGGAGTACTCAAAGACAAATCCCTGGTCGAAAACACACTCCTCAACCAAGGAAAGGGTCTCCTCAAAGTCCTTCTCCGTTTCCCCGGGAAATCCAACTATAAAGTCTCCGGAGAGGGCTACATTTGGGACAAGTTCCTTTAACATTTTTACCTTCTCGATGTACTCCTCCCTCGTGTACCCCCTGTTCATTCTTTCCAAGATTCTATTTGAACCGCTCTGTGGAGGGAGATGAACGTAGGGACAGACCTTATCTATGTCCCTTATTGCCCTTGCTATTTTCTCGTTAAATCCGGCAGGGTGGGATGTTGTGAATCTAACCCTCTCTATTCCCGGAACCTCCGACACCATGTAGAGGAGGTCTGCAAGGTCAACACCTTCATAGTTGTAAAAATCAACGTTCTGACCTAAAAGGTGAACCTCCTTTACTCCCCTCTCTGCTAATCTCCTTGCCTCCTCAACAACCAATTGGGGCTTTACACTTCTCTCCCTTCCCCTTGTAAAGGGAACGATACAGTACGTACAGAACCTGTTACATCCCCTCTGAACCGTTATGTAGGCAACGTATGGGTTTTCAAGGGAGCTCTCAATGAGCGGAATTCTCTCCTCTTCAGGAATCTTTGAGTTCAGTATTTCGATTGTTCTCCCTTCTTTTTTAACCCTTTCTAAAAGCTGCGGAAGTCTTACGAAGTTGAATGTTCCAAAGACGAGGTCAACGTGGTTAAACCTCAAGATTTGCTCCCTCTCCTTTTGGGGAACGCACCCTGAAACTGCAACTATCGCCTCAGGTTTTTTCCTCTTAATCTGCTTTAGGTTTCCTATGAATGAATAGGCCTTGTTGTCAGGTTTAGCCCTTACAGAGCAGGTGTTGACGATAATAACGTCAGCTTCCTCCGGAGAGGGAGCCTTCTCGTAGCCCATAGACTCCAAGAGACCACCCATCTTTTCAGAGTCGTTTACGTTCATCTGGCAGCCAAAGGTCTTTATGTAGTACTTCTTAGCCATTTCTCTCCAAAATAGTGGTTTAAACAAAATATAGTTTTAATCGCAGGGGTTTGGTATTGTTACCCCCTTCGGATAGACGAGGATTTCTACCCTTCTGTTGAGGGCCCTTCCCTCAGGTGTATTGTTTGGAGCTATCGGGTGTTTTGGACCACATCCGAAAGTTACTATTCTCGTTGGGTCAACTCCGTTTAAAACTAACTCATTCCTAACGGCTTCTGCCCTCTTTTCTGAAAGCTTAACGTTGTAGTTAAAGTCTCCTACGCTATCTGTGTAGCCAACTATTACTATCACTGTATCTGGGTCCCGATTTAGCGTTTTTGCTACTTTCCTTAATACATCCTTTGCCTCAGGTTTAAGGTGATAGCTGTTGAAGTCAAAAAGAACGGTGTCCTTCATTACAACCTTTACTCTGTTTGGCTCCTTCACAACAGCAACAGGCTTTTCCTCGCTTATGGGAGGTTCCGTGGGTTTAACCTCGGGATTTGTATTGTCAACTGGTTTAATCCCTAAGTCGTTACCCAACTGGTTTGCCTGCTGGTCTAAGATGTACCCTATTGCCCCGCCTATTAGAGCTCCAGCTGCTGCCCCTATCAGTATCCTTTTTCCTTTGTGGTGTTTTGGCCCCGTTGCAGCTCCTGCAATTGCTCCGATGGCAGCTCCAACGGCAGCTCCAGTTACAGTCTTGCTCGGCTGGCTTCCTCCTTGCTGGGTTGTTGCACAACCCCCAAAGAGCAGGCTTGAAACTGTTACTAATGTTAAAATTTTCCTCATAGCTTCCTCAGTAATCCGTTTAAACTTAATTTAAACCTCTCTTGGAGGAGTTCAAATGTTTAATATTAGAGAGATTGCAAAAAGGGCAAAGAACGTTAGCTACGGTCTCGTTGATATCTCAACAGAGATTAAGAATAGAACCCTCCTAAAGGCCGCCGAACTTATTGAGAAAAAGAGGGATGTAATAGAGGCTGAAAATAGGAAGGATTTAGTTGCAGGTGAGGAGAAGGGGCTGTCAAAGGCTATGCTTGACAGGCTCCTTTTAAATGAAAAGAGAATAGCCGGAATGGTTCAAGTTTTAAAGGACGTTGCCTCCCTCAACGACCCCGTTGGCGAAGTTATAAAGATGTGGACCCGTCCAAACGGACTTAAAATTGGAAAGATGAGAGTTCCCCTTGGAGTGGTTGCAATTATCTACGAATCAAGGCCAAACGTTACAGTTGAAGCAGGTTCGCTCTGTATAAAGAGTTCCAATTCCGTTATCTTGAAGGGAGGCTCCGAGGCAATAAATTCAAACAGGGTTCTCGTTAACATCCTAAAGGAGGCTGCAGAATCAGAGGGTTTCCCCTCAGATGCCATTCAGTTTGTTGATACGACCGATAGGAGCGCTGTAAGGGAGCTCCTACTCCTTGATGAGTACATCGACGTTGTAATTCCAAGGGGAGGAGAGGGACTTATAAGGTTCGTTGCGGAAAATGCCAGAATGCCTGTCATAAAGCACTACAAGGGGGTCTGTCACGTCTTCGTCGATGAGTTTGCAGATTTGGAAAAGGCCTGGAACATCTGCTTTAATGCTAAAGTTCAGAGACCCGGTGTCTGTAATGCGATGGAGACTATGTTGGTTCACAGCAAAATTGCCGATGCCTTTTTGCCAAACATGATTGAGATGTTTAAAAAGGTTAAAGTGGAGCTCCGCGGATGTGAGAGGACAATTTCCTACGACCCTGACTACATTAAGCCCGCCACTGAAGAGGACTGGTACGCTGAGTACCTTGACCTGATTCTCGCCGTAAGGATTGTTGACTCCTTGGATGAGGCTATAGACCACATCAACACGTACGGTTCACACCACAGTGATTCTATAGTAACTGAGAACTACACAAATGCAATGAAGTTTCTCAACAAGGTTGACTCTGCTGCAGTCTACGTTAACGCATCAACGAGGTTTACCGATGGAAACGTTTTTGGTTTAGGTGCTGAAATGGGAATCTCAACAGATAAGGTTCACGTAAGGGGACCTATGGGGCTTGAGGACCTAACCATTCCTAAGTACATAATCTTTGGAAACGGGCAGATTAGGGAGTAGAGGTGATAAGGAGCTCTGAGGTAGGAACTCTCTTTTTCTGGTTTTTCTTCGTTGTAACAGTTCTCTGGACCCTTGTTGCAGTGATTTTCAAGGCTAAAAAGTTGATTTCTCAGAGGAAGTAATTTAAAGGTGTTTATCTCCAACTAAGATAATTGGAGTGAATTTGGTCTTAATGATTTTGACCTCTACCTCGTAGATTTCTGAAAGGAGCTCCTCGTTAAGGAGCTCCTCCTTGCTTCCCACGAAGAACTTTCCTCCATATCCAATTAGGATAACCTTGTCTATGTAATCCCACACAGAATTGAGATCGTGTGTAACCATGCATATTCCAAACCTTTCCTCCTTGTGGAGCTTATTGAGGAGTTCTAAAATTTTCCTTGAACTTTTCAAATCAACGCCGGTTGTAGGCTCATCTAAAAAGATATAGTGGGGATTGCTAATAAGTGCCCTTGCTATCAGTGTCTTTCTCTGCTGTCCTCCCGATAACCTGTTGAAGGGTTCATCCTTCTTTTCCTCTAAATCCAAAAGGTTCAGCCAATTAAGGGCCCTTTGAACCTCCTCCTCCTTTATTACCTCAAATCTCCCCTTTCTTGGAAAGAGCCCGGAGAGGACAACCTCAAGAACCGTTCCAGGAAAAGAGTGGGAGTAGTTCTCCATCTGGGGAACGTAGCTGAGAAACCTCCTCTCGTCACACCTTCCTGTACAGTCAACTCCGTGAATGAGTATTTTTCCCTTCAAGGGTGGAATTATCCCTAAAACTGTTTTAATTAGCGTACTCTTTCCAACTCCGTTCGGTCCGACAACTACCCAGAACTCCTCCTCGTTGAACTTAACGTTCAATCCAGAGACGATTTCCCTTGAGTATCCTATGCTGAGATTTTGGAGCTCTATCCCTTCCACTTACTTCTCTTTTAAAACTTCTTCTATCGGTTTAAATCCAACGTGAATGTAACCCTTCTTCTCCCCTGGTGGAGCGTATATTATTGTCGGCGTAGCCCTTACTCCGTTTTTAAGGAGCTCCTTCTCAACGTTTTTCAACGTTTCCTTAATTTTGTTTTGTTCCTCTTTGGAAAGCTTTATCCCTCCCTTTTTAATTTTTTCCTCCAAGTTCTTAGCGTACTTCATAAAGTCGCCGTTTCCAAGACTGTAGAGTTCCTTAAATGCCTCTGCTGCTCCCCTTTCCCTTGCAATTTGTGTGTAGTAAATGAGCCCCTTAATTGAGTTTTCTCCGTGAACTGCCAGTGGTATCATGTGAATTTCAACGTTGTTCTTCCTTGCAATCTCCTCCAACTGGTTAAAGTGGGCTGAACAGAAGGGACAGAAAACATCCCAGACGATGTAGACCTTTCTGTTACTCTTTCCTATGACATGGGGGATGTTTGCCTTTGTTAACATTTCATCGACTTTCCTAACAAAGGAGACGTCAGTTTTTAGCTCCTTTACCGGATTTTTAGGATTTATAGGTTTTAGAAGAACTTTGTCCCCTTTAATTTTGTATTTAAACATTTCAAGTGCTAAATAATTTCCTTTTTTGCTCAAGAATACGTACTTTTTAATTTCCCTATGGTTTCTCTTGTCGTCTATCGTTACTTCATAAACCTTAAATCCCGGAACCTTAACCTCTGCAGGCTCTACCTTTTTTACCTCTACTCCCTGAACTTTGAGGGGAGATAGAATCGACCTGATAATTTTTTCATCCTGAGTTACATTCTTTTTTTCCTTTTTAATCTCTGTTTTATTTACATTTTCATTAGCCTGAGAACAGCCACTAATAAACATGGAAACCAATAACAGAGCCGTTAGGATTCTCAATTTCTCCCTCCCTATTAAAAAAGTTAAGGGGGCAGAGCCCCCTACTACAGTTCTCCCTTCTGCTGTCTAATCTTAGCCTGAGCTGCTGCAAGTCTTGCTATTGGAACCCTGAATGGAGATGGACTGACGTACTTGACACCAACTTTCTGGAAGAAGTTAATCGACCTTGGGTCTCCCCCGTGTTCTCCACAGATTCCCGTCTTCATGTTTGGCCTTACGGAGTTACCCTTCTCTATTGCTATCTCAATGAGTCTTCCAACGCCGTTCTCATCGATGTGGAGGAACGGGTCTCCCTTCAGTATTCCCATATCAACGTACTTTCCAATGAACTTTCCGGCATCATCCCTTGAAAGGCCGAAGGTCATCTGTGTTAGGTCGTTGGTTCCAAATGAGAAGTACTGAGCGTAGCGGGCGAGCTGGTCGGCTATTAGAGCAGCCCTCGGAACTTCAATCATCGTTCCAACTTGGTATTCAACCTCGGTTCCCGTTTCAAGGAAGACCTCTGCTGCAACGTCATCTATCAGCTTTTTGAGCTCGTAGAGCTCCCTATCATCGGCAATGAGAGGAAGCATTATTTCGGGGAGAACGTCTATTCCGTTCTTCTTACAGTGGCACGCAGCCTCTAAAATTGCCCTTGCCTGCATCTTGTAGATTTCAGGATATGCAATTCCAAGCCTTGAACCTCTTAAACCTAACATCGGGTTGACTTCGTGGAGCTCCTCGGCCCTCTTCTTTATCTCCTCAACAGAAAGTCCCATCTCCTTTGCAGTTCTTTCAAATTCCTCCTCGGTTTTAGGAAGGAACTCGTGAAGAGGTGGGTCCAATAACCTTATGTTAACAGGAAGTCCATTCATAACCTCAAAAATTGCTATAAAGTCCTCCCTCTGCATTGGAAGCAGTTTTGAAAGGGCCTTTTCCCTCTCTTCCTCTGTCTTTGCAAGTATCATCTCCCTAACGACGGGAATTCTTTCCTCTTTAAAGAACATGTGTTCCGTTCTACACAGACCGATTCCTTCTGCTCCGAAGTCCCTTCCCTGCTTGGCATCCTCTGGGGTATCGGCGTTGACCCTTACCTGTAGGTCCCTTATCTCATCTGCCCACCTCATTAACTCTTCAAATTCACCGGAAATCTGTGCAGGAATTGTCCTTAATTCACCGTGGAATATTTCTCCTGTACTTCCATCAATCGTTATTACGTCTCCTTTCTTAACTACAACGTCCCCTACTCTAAACTCCTCTTTTTCGTAATCTACGTGTATTGACTCAGCTCCAACGATGCACGTTTTACCCATTCCCCTTGCAACAACGGCAGCGTGAGATGTCATTCCACCCCTTGCGGTCAGTATTCCCTCTGCTGCATGCATTCCGTGGATATCCTCAGGGGACGTTTCGTGTCTAACCAAGATTACCTTCTCTCCCTTCTCGGCAAGCTCAACTGCTTCATCTGCAGAGAAGACAACCTTTCCACTTACTGCTCCTGGAGCAGCAGGAAGTCCCTTAGCAATAAGTCTTCCTTCCTCTATTGCCCTCTTTCTATCCTTCTCATCCAACATAGGATGGAGAAGCTGGTTTATTAAGGATGGGTCTATCCTGAGAATGGCTTCCTCTTTCGTTATTAGTCCCTCTTTAACCATATCAACTGCAATCTTTACTGCAGCCCTTGCAGTTCTCTTTCCTGCCCTTGTCTGAAGCATCCAGAGACGGCCATTTTCTATTGTGAACTCTATGTCCTGCATGTCCCTGTAGTGCTTTTCAAGAATGTCCCTGATTTTTAGGAGCTGCTCGTAAACCTCGGGAAACTCCTCCTCAAGGGATGTCTGCTCATCACTTGTCTTCTGAGACTTTGTTAGTGGCTGTGGAGTTCTTATCCCTGCAACAACGTCCTCTCCCTGAGCGTTCTTGAGGTACTCTCCGTAGAAGACGTTTTCACCCGTTGATGGGTTCCTTGTAAATGCAACTCCTGTTCCGGAGGTTTCTCCCATATTTCCAAATACCATTGCAACGATGTTTACAGCAGTTCCGTAGTCCTCTGGAATCTTGTTGATTTCCCTGTACTTAATAGCCCTTGGGTTGTTCCAGGAGTCAAAAACAGCCTTTATTGCCATCCTTAACTGTTCGTAAGGGTCCTGAGGGAAATCCCTTCCGGTTTCCCTCTTTACAAGCTCCTTGTACCTCTTTACAACATCCTTTAGGTCCTCTGCAGTGAGGTCAACGTCCTGCTTTGCTCCAACTTCCTTTTTCTTCTCCTCTAAAATCTCCTCAAACTTCTCGTGGGGAATTCCCATTACAACGTTTCCAAACATCTGGATGAATCTCCTGTAGGAGTCCCAGGCAAACCTCTCATTTCCTGTTGACTTTGCCAGTCCCTCAACAGTTTCATCGTTGAGACCCAAGTTGAGTATTGTGTCCATCATTCCAGGCATGGAGACGGGAGCTCCAGACCTTACAGAAACAAGGAGGGGATTATCCTTGTCTCCAAACTTTTTCCCCATCTCCTGTTCAATTTTTCTTAAACCTTCCAAGACCTGTTCCCACATCCCTTCGGGGAACTTTTGACCCAACTCAAAGTACTCTTTACAAACTTCCGTTGTTATTGTTATTCCAGGCGGAACTGGAAGACCTAAGTTAGTCATCTCTGCAAGGTTCGCCCCTTTACCACCCAAGAGCATCTTCATCTCTGCACTACCTTCGGCCTTACCTCCACCGAAGTAGTAAACCATCTTTTTAGACATATCCGGGCCTCCCTAAAAAACGATTTTTGAAAAGTCTATGAGCTCCAAGAGCTTGTCTGCTATGTTTTTCAAAAGGCTCAATCTCCTATTCCTAACTTTCTCGTCCTTATCCATAACCATAACATTGTCAAAGAAGTTATCAACAAAGGGCTTTAGCTCCCCGATTTTTAGGAGAACTCCCCTGTAGTCCCTTTTCTCAATGAGTTTGTCAAGTTCACCTTTGAGTTTCAAAAAGGCATTCCAGAGCTCCTCCTCGTACTTACCCTCGGGAGAGATTGGAACCGGTTCAAATCCTACGGGAATAATGTTTACAACCCTCCTCATCGTAAAGAGAACTGCTTCAAACTCAGGGTTTTCCCTCAAAACTTCAACAGCCTTTACCCTTAAAAGGGAATCATAAGGGTTGTCAGATACTGAGAGAACTGCATCCACTGTGTCAGGTCTAAATCCCTTTTCTCTTAAGTAGTTTTTCAGTCTGTCCTTTATAAATTGAAGGGTTTCTGAAACTGTACTAAGGGATAGTTTTATTCCCTGTTCCTGGTAAAGTTCCTCGGACTTCTCCAGTGTAGGAGTTAGGTTGAGCGAGAGTTCGTTCTCTATTAGCGTCTGTATTAGACCTAAAGCGTTTCTCCTGAGGGCAAAGGGGTCTGCAGAACCTGTAGGTTTAAGTCCTGCTCCTATAAATCCCGTTAAGTTATCTATCTTTTCAGATAAGGAAAGGGAAATTCCCGTCTTTGTTTCTGCAACTCTATCCTTTGAAAACCTTGGAAGATACTGCTCTTCTATGGATAGAGCTACCTCCTCATCCTCTCCGTCTAAAAGGGCGTAATACTTGCCCATCGTTCCCTGGAGCTCAGGAAACTCGTTGACCATTTCTGTTAATAGGTCTGCCTTTGAAAGGTAAGCAGCCCTCTCTGCCCTTTTCTCAACGTCAAATTTCAGTTCTTCCGAAATAAAAGGAGTTAGCTTTACCAGTCTCTTAGTTTTATCAAGCATGGTTCCCAACTTTTCGTGAAAGACAACACCCTGGAGCTCCGGAACCCTCTCCTCCAACCTCCTCTTCCTGTCCTCTTTAAAGAAGAAGAGGGCATCGCTCAATCTTGCCCTTAAGACCTTCTCGTATCCCAACCTAACTGTTAGGTCGTCCGTTGGCTTTATGTTGGATACGCCTATGAAGTAGTTTTTAAGATTTCCCTCCCAATCGACTACAGAGAAAAACTTCTGGTGGTCCTTCATTACCGTAATGGGAACTTCCTTTGGAAGGTTTAAAAATTCCCCATCAAACTCTCCCAAAATGGGATAGGGGAACTCCGTTAAGTTTGTAACCTCTTCAAGGAGCTCCTCATCCTCTAAGAGCTTCCCACCTACAGATGAGGCCAAATCCTTACAGCCGTCAAGGATAATGGCTTTTCTCTTTTCTAAGTCTGCAACTACGAATCTGTCCTCAAGCTGAGTTAAAAATTCGTTTGGACTTTCAACTTGAAAAGGTTCGGGGGAGAGAAATCTGTGACCGTAGGATACGTTTGAACTCTTTATTCCGTTAATTTCAAATTCAACTGTTCTATCCCCAAAAACGG
Source organism: Balnearium lithotrophicum (assembly GCF_900182585.1). Taxonomy (NCBI): domain Bacteria; kingdom Pseudomonadati; phylum Aquificota; class Aquificia; order Desulfurobacteriales; family Desulfurobacteriaceae; genus Balnearium; species Balnearium lithotrophicum. The sequence goes on from NZ_FXTM01000004.1 coordinate 47,733, forward strand.
AAACTATCCACCTAATAGGCCTTGCAAACCTTACGTTCTTCTCTCCCCACCTCATGCTTTTTTTAAAGGGAATGGAGAGAATTATTTCAGGAAGTATTTTTTTCAAAACTTCCTCTGTTTTTTTTCCCTCTACAACTTTCCTAACAGCTACGTACTTTCCCTTCCTTCCCTGAGGATTCTCAACAACTATAAGGTCATTTACTGTTACTCCCCTTGATTTTGCAAATCCCTGCGCAGCCCTTGTTGGATTTCCGTTCTCATCAAAGGCTGCCCTGTACGAAGGACCTACTATTAATTCCTCCCTTCTTGGCTGCTCCTCCGGTACATCGTAGGCAATGGCTATAAGCCTTCTCGGAGTTCCGAAGGTTTCAACCGATGTTGGAGGAATGTGTTCAGCTGACAGTTTCTCCTTTAGTTTTTCCTCTATGTAATTAAGAGCAGGTTCTATAAAGGAGGCAGGGAGTTCCTCAGTTCCTATTTCAAGTAGTAAGTTTTTCACCTTCACCTTCTACCTCTTCAATCTCAAGGTACTTTTTTGCACAGGCTGCAGCCAATCTCCTAACCCTTCCTATAAAGGCTGCCCTCTCTGCAACAGAAATGGCTCCCCTTGCATCAAGGAGGTTGAAAATGTGGGAGCACTTTAGACAGTAATCGTAGGCAGGAAGTACTAAACCTTCATTGACGAGCCTTTCAGACTCCCTTTCAAACATCTCAAAGAGTTTAAAGAGCATCTTAGGGTCGGATTTTTCAAAGTTGTAAACCGACCACTGGTACTCGTTTTCCTTGTAAAGGTCTCCGTACTTAACTCCCTTCGTCCACTCTATGTCGTAGACGCTGTCAACGTTCTGGATGTACATTGCGATTCTTTCAAGTCCGTAGGTTATCTCTACCGAAATAGGGTCTAACGTTACTCCCCCTGCCTGCTGGAAGTAGGTAAACTGGGTTATCTCCATCCCATCAAGCCAGACCTCCCAGCCTAATCCCCAGGCTCCGAGCGTAGGGGATTCCCAGTCATCCTCAACGAACCTCACATCGTGTTCCCTGAGGTCAAATCCTAAGGCCTCCAAACTTCCTAAGTAGAGCTCCTGTGAATTTTCAGGGGACGGCTTTAGAATTACCTGGAACTGGAAGTAGTGCTGGAGTCTGTTAGGATTTTCCCCGTACCTTCCATCTGCAGGACGCCTGCACGGCTGGACGTAAGCGACTCTCCAGGGTTTTCTTCCAAGAACCTTTAAAAATGTAAAGGGGTGCATCGTTCCTGCGCCCTGCTCAACATCGTAGGGAGAGGCTATAATACAACCCTGCCTAGACCAGTAGTTTTGAAGTGTGAATATCAATTCCTGAAACGTCAACGTTTCTCTCCACAGTATGATAATTTTCGGCGTAATTTTAATTAGTTATCAATTACCAGTCAAACCCGTTTAAGGAGATGAAGATGGACTCTGCTGTTGTGATTTTTTCAGGTGGACTCGACTCAACAACCGCTCTTTACTGGGCAAAGAGAAAGTTCAGAAGAGTTTACGCCATAACCTTTTACTACGGTCAGAGGCACTCTATAGAGGTTGAAATGGCCAAGAAAACGGCTGAAAGGGCAAAAGTTGATGAACACCTCCTCTTTGAGGTGGACCTTTCAAAGTTTGGAGGTTCTGCCCTGACGGATAAGAACTTGGAGGTTCCTGAAACTAAATCTGTTGAGGAGATAGAGGAGAGGGGAATTCCGATAACCTACGTTCCATTTAGAAATGGGGTTTTTATATCTATAGCTGCGTCTTACGCCGAAAGTAGGGGAACTACTAACATCGTTGGGGGATGGAACATCGTTGACTACAGCGGTTACCCTGACTGTAGGCCCGAGTTCCTCTCTGCAATGGAGGAGGCCTTAAACAGGGGAACGAAGTTAGGAAGTGAGGGGAAAGATTGGAAAATCCATGCTCCTTTAATAAAGTTAACAAAAGGTGAGATAATAAAACTTGGGCTTTCACTTGGAGCCGATTACTCCTACTCCATCTCATGCTACAGGGGAGAGGAAGTTCCCTGTATGAGGTGTGATAGCTGTATACTGAGGGCCAAGGGTTGGGCAGAAGTTGGAGAGGAGGACCACCTTATAAAGAGGTTGAAAGAGGAGGGAAAGATACTTGAGTAGGAAGTTTAAGTTAACTCAGACCGTCAGGGCATCCGGCTGAGGAGCAAAACTCAGCCCGGTCGGGCTTGAGAGAGCCCTATCTCAGATAAGTTTTCCCAAGGATGAGAACGTTTTAGTTGGGATGGATACTTCCGAGGATGCAGGAGTTTACAGGCTGAGTGATGAACTGGCCCTTGTTCAGACTGCAGACTTCATTACTCCGGTTGTTGATGACCCTTACGATTACGGACAGGTTGCCGTGGCCAATGCCCTTTCTGACGTTTATGCAATGGGAGGAAAGCCTATTACTGCTGTAAACCTCTTAATGTTTGACACGTGTAGAGTCCCCGAGGAGTTCTTAACTGAGATTTTAAGGGGAGGAGCCGATAAGTTAAGGGAGGCAGGAGTTTCACTTGTGGGAGGACATACCGTTGACGACTTAGAGACGAAGTACGGACTCTCAGTTACGGGAACTATTCACCCAGAAAAAATTGTAAGGAATTCAACTGCAAAGCCTGGAGACTTTTTAGTCTATACAAAGCCTTTAGGAATTGGCGTCCTAACTACTGCAGTAAAGGCAGACATGGCAACAGAGGAAGAGGTTGAGAGAGTCACAGAGGTCATGGTTCACCTCAATAAAATTGCCTCAGAGGTAATGGTAGAGGTAGGGATAAGTGCATGTACCGACGTTACAGGGTTCGGGTTCTTGGGACACCTCTACGAAATGGTTAAATTTAGCGGTGTTGGAGCTGAAGTTTACTCCTCAGAGTTTCTTATTTTAGAGGGAGCTCTTAACTACGCAGGTATGGGACTTTTACCTGCTGCTACCTACGATAACGAGGAGTACGTTGGAGATAGCGTAGTTTTTCCAGATGGATTTAACGACGACCTGAAAATGCTTCTCTTTGACCCTCAAACCTCTGGAGGGCTTTTAATCTCTGTACCTGAGGAAAAATTGTCAGAGCTCCTTGAAAAGTTGAAGGAGAGAGGGGAGCTCTGGAGCAGGGTGGTAGGTAGAATTACGGGAGGAAACAGAATAGAGGTAAGGTGAATTGAAGAAGAAGGTTGCTGTTATAAGTCTTGGATGCCCTAAGAACTTGGTTGATACGGAAACGATGGTTGGCCTGTTAAAGGCCACAGGTGACGTTGTTTTTGTGGATAACCTTCAGGATGCTGACATAATCTTAGTTAACACGTGCGGTTTCATTCAGCCTGCAAAGGAGGAGTCGATAGACGAGATTCTTAATGCCATTGAGGAGAAGAAGGAGAATCCTGAAAAGAAGGTGGTCGTTGCAGGATGTCTCTATCAGAGGTATAAGGAGGAGCTTAAAAAGGAGCTCCCCGAGGTTGATTCCTTTATTGGAACAAACGAGATTTTGAGTAGCGTTGAAAAAATTCTAAATAGAAAGGTTTCCTACTCAAAACCCTACCTTTTGAGGGAGATTCTAACTCCCAAACATATAGCCTACTTGAAGATTTCTGAAGGCTGTTCAAACGGGTGTACCTACTGTGCAATTCCCCTCATAAGGGGAGGACTGAGGAGCAGACCCATTGATGAGGTTTTTGATGAGGCAAAGAGACTTTCCGATTTGGGAGTGAGGGAGCTCTACGTAATAGCCCAGGATACAACCGCCTACCTCTACGATAGGGGTGAGAGGAATGGGCTTTTAAAACTCTTAGAAAGACTCGAAAGAATAGAGGGAATTGAGTGGATAAGGCTGATGTACACCTATCCCTCCCACATTTCCGATTCCCTCATAGACTTCATTTCAAACTCTGAAAAGGTTGTTAAGTACTTGGACGTTCCACTGCAGCACATCAGCGACAAGGTTCTCTCATCAATGGGAAGGAAGTACACAAGAGGGGATGCAGAAAAACTGATAGAAAAACTGAGAAGGAGAATTCCGGGAATAGCCATAAGAACGACCTTTATAGTTGGCTTTCCCACAGAAGGAGAGAGGGAGTTTGAGGAGCTCCACTCCTTTATAAAGGACTACCAGTTTGACTGGGTCGGATTTTTCAAGTACTACAGTGAAGAGGGAACCGTTGCCTACAAATTGGAGGATTTGCCAGGCGAGGTTAAGGAGTCAAGACTCTCCCTCTTAGAGGAGACACAGTTCTGGATTTATGAGAAGAAAAATAAGAGACTTGTAGGAAAGGAGTTTGATTTAATTGTTGATAGAGAGAGTGACGAGATGCCGGGGTTTTGGGAGGCAAGGAGCTACAGGAATGCCTACGAGATAGATGGAATTGTTTACCTGAAAGGTTCGTTCAAACCCGGAGAAATCGTTAGAGGGAAAGTTACGGAACTTGCAAGCAACGTTGATTTAATTGCAGAACCATCAAACGAAGGAAAAGAGGCGGAGTAGCAGGATGGAAAAGTTCAAAGTCAATAAAACGTATAAAGAGATTAACGAGAAGATAAGGAAGGGTGAGGCTGTAGTTGTTACGGCCGAAGAGATGATAGAGATTGTTGAGGAAATGGGAGTTGTTAAAGCTGCAGAGGAAGTTGATGTTGTTACTACAGGAACCTTTGGGGCAATGTGCTCCTCCGGTGCTTTTCTGAACGTCGGTCACACAAAGCCGAGAATGAAGATGGAGGAGATTTATCTAAACGGCGTTCCAGCCTACGGAGGGATTGCTGCCGTTGACCTCTACATTGGGGCTACTGCCCTTCCTGAGAACGACCCGAGAAACGAAGTGTATCCGGGAAGGTTTGAGTACGGTGGAGCCCACGTTATAGAGGAGTTGATTGCTGGAGAGGATATTGAACTTGAGGCCTACGCCTACGGAACGGACTGCTACCCGAGGAGGGAGATTAAGAAGCTCATAAACATAAAAACAATAAACGATGCAATTCTGTGCAGTCCGAGGAATGCATATCAGAACTACAACGTTGCAGTTAATAAGTCCTCTCGAACCATCTACACGTACATGGGAACGCTAAAGCCAAACTTTGGAAATGCAACCTATTCAGGAGCAGGGCAGCTCTCTCCCCTTATGAACGACCCCTTCTTCGAAACAATAGGAATTGGAACGAGAATATTCTTAGGCGGTGGAATTGGTTACGTGGCCTTTCACGGAACCCAACACTCTCCCTTTGGCGTTAGGAGGAGTAAGAAGGGGCAACCGATGGAGGGAGCTGGAACGTTGATGGTTGTCGGCGATATGAAACAGATGTCAACGGACTTTATAAAGGCTGCGTCTATCTTGGGGTACGGAGTTTCAATGTTTGTTGGAATTGGAATTCCAATTCCCATCCTGAACGAGAGGATTGCATACTACACTTCGGTTAAGGACGATGAGATATTTGCCCCAGTTATAGACTACTCTGTTGACTATCCGTCCGGAAATCCAAAGCCGATAAAGTATGTAAGTTACGGGGAGCTCCGAAGGGGTTTCATAGAGATAGAAGGAAAGAAGGTTCCAACCTCTCCCGTGTCATCCTACTTCAAGGCAAGGGAGATTGCAGAGATACTGAAGGAGTGGATAAGGAGCGGAAAGTTTGAAATATCAGAGCCTGCAGAAACCCTTCCGGCTCCAGAGCCAAACGTTGTTATAGAGTACGACAGGGAATACTAATATATTAGTATTAGTTTGACTTCAGCATCATAAAAATAAACGTATGAAATATGTTAGATTATATGATAGAGTAACCTAATCGAGGTGCCTTTTATGGGTGGTATTTGGGAATTGAATAAGTTAATACTATTTTTGATATTTTTTATCCCAGGGTTTATATCTAGTAAAGTTTATAGTTTGCTAGTTGCTAGTAAAGAGAGAAGTAATTACCTTTTAGATGCTATTGGTTATAGTTCTCTGAACTTTGCAGCTTTTTCCTGGCTGATTATTTTGATGCATTCAACTAAATTTTTTATTTATCATAAAATCTTATATTTCATTTTCTTATTTCTAATAATGTTTATTGCTCCTATTTTATGGCCGATTATCTATTTTAAAATATCAACAAGTACCTTCCTTTCTAAGTATATTTTACATCCCATTCAAAGTCCATGGGATTACGTATTCCGTAGGGGAAACTCTTATTGGGTAATCATTCATCTCAAAGATGGAAGGAAAATAGGAGGAAAATTTAGCACTAATTCGTTTGCATCTTCTTATCCTTCAAAAGAGCAAATATATTTAGAAGAAGTATGGAAATTAGATGAGAACGGTAGATTTAAAGAACCAGTGGAGAGTTCTCAAGGAATAATAATATTGGGTGATGAGATTTTAGCAGTAGAACTTTTTAAATAGGAGGGAAAGAAAATTGAAGGAAAGAAATAAAAGTGAGGTAACCTCGTCCGAGCAAAGTAAACAAGGATATATTAAAAAAGGATATCAGCCCACCCAAGGAAACTTAGGGAATCCTCCTCAAGGAGGATCTGGAGTTCCTCCGAAGAGTAATCTGCAGTCTGATAAAAAGGGAAAATAAACTATTAAAGCAGTGAAATTTAGTTTAGTAGTGAAATTATAGGCTAATAGTCAATAGATTACCGAGATTTCAGAATGTAACTTGAATGTTCTTAATAATTGGAATAGAAAGGACTGTGAATTATAGAGATTCAGTATTTATATAAAGTTATTCTCGAGTTTTATGAGTGATTTAATTAAGGAGCATACTTTATTACTATATTTTAGGAGGTTGTGTGAAGAGACCTGAGATTTTATCCCCTGCTGGGAATTTGGAAAAACTAAAGTTTGCAGTTGACTTTGGTGCAGATGCCGTCTATTTGGGAGGAAAACTTTTCAACTTGAGGGCTAAGGCGGGTAACTTTACGTTAGAGGAAATGGCACAGGGGATTGAATATGCTCATAAGAGGGGTGTAAAGGTTTACATTACCCTCAATGCCTTTGCAAGGAATGATGACTTCAAATCAATAGAAAAGTTTGTTGATGAGGTTAAGGAATTAAAACCTAATGCCTTCATCGTTTCAGACTTGGGCGTTTTATCAACCGTCAAGGAGAGAGCTCCGGAAATTGATGTCCACATTAGCACTCAGGCCAATACAACAAACTACAGAGCCGTAAAGGTATACAGGGATTTAGGTGCAAGTAGGATTGTTCTGGCAAGGGAACTCTCAATTCCGGAGATAAGGAGAATAAAGGAAGAAGTCCCGGAAATGGAGTTAGAGGTCTTTGTTCACGGTGCAATGTGTATGGCCTATTCGGGAAGGTGTCTTCTATCTAACTACCTCTCATACAGGGAGAGCAACAAGGGAGCCTGTTCACAGAGCTGTAGGTGGAAGTACTACTTGGTTGAGGAGACAAGGCTTGGGGAGTTTATTCCCATTGAGGAGGATGAAAACGGAACTTACATATTTAACTCGAAGGACCTATGTGCTTTACCAGTTTTGGATGAATTGGTTTCTGCCGGTGTCGATTCCTTAAAAATTGAGGGAAGGGTAAAGTCTGCATACTACGTTGCAGTTGTTACAAGTGTCTATAAGAGAGCTCTAAACCTTCTGTTAAGTGACAAAGAACTCTTTAAAAAGGAACTTCCAACTCTTTACTCTGAGCTTGAAAAGGTGAGCCATAGACCCTACACCCTTGGATTTTTAAAGGGAGGAGATGAAATTCTCCAGCACTACGAGACCAGCTCCTACATAAGGGACTACAAATTTTTAGGAATACACAGAGGGAACCTCTGGGATGTAAGGAACAGATTGGAAGTCGGTGATGAGGTTGAAGTTTTTACTCCTTCTGCCAACGTTTTGAAACTTAAGATTTTAGGAATTTACGTTGAGAAGAAAGGGAAATTTGTTCCATCAGGAGCTGCAAATCCCAACCAGAGAGCTCTGATAGAGTTTGACAGAGAGGTTGAAATTCCAGAGAACTCCCTTTTAAGAAGGAGGGAAGTTAAGACTCCCTCTCTATCCTCAGTATAGAGACGGCCGAAAGAAAGCAGACGAGGGAAAATGGAACAAAAGCCGTATTGCTTAGTGAGTTTAACAGGTATCCTAAGGAAAGGTTTCCAAGAAGTCCACTTACTCCCATAGCTCCCTGAAACACTCCGTATCCCGTTCCCCTCCTCTCTTCCTTAAAGAGGTCTCCTATGAGAGCTCTCTGAACCCCGTCCGTAACTCCTGCTCCAACTCCATACAGAACGAACGATAGAAGGAGAAAGGGCTCAGTTGTTTTAAATCCTAACGGTGAGAGAGAGAGTCCTGTAAAGGTATACCCTAAAAAAAGGACTTTCCTCCTTCCTACCCTGTCTGAGAGAGCTCCTAACGGATAGGAAACAATTAGGTAGGCGATATTTAGAAATAGGTAGAATAGGACTGCCTTTTGGTTTGATAGGAGTTTACCCGTTTCAAAAATCAGGAACATCGGGCTTACAGCTCCAAAGGCGTAGAGTGACAGGACAAGGATAATTTTGCCAATAGGTTTCTCTTCTCTTTTGCCTTTCCCTTTCTCTTCTGATTCTCCCTGAGTTTCCTTTAAAAAGAAGAGAGGAACGAGGGAAAAGACTGATACAAGAGCTCCAACAAAAATGGCATCCTTGATGGTCACTCCCGATTTTATGAGAAGGAGTGTCGATATAACCCCTAAGAGAGCTCCTGCCGTATCCGCACTCCTGTGGATTCCAAAGCTTCTTCCCTTCTCCTTTGAAATTGATAGAAGTGCATCCCTTGGAGCAGTTCTGATGCCCTTTCCAACCCTCTCTAAGGCTGAGAATAGGACAATTTGGGATACGGAGTTTGAAACGGCAATTAGGAACTTAAAAATTGATGAAGTGGCATAACCAGCAATTACTAAGGGTTTCCTTCTTTCAAACTTATCGGATATTACTCCCGATATTGGTTTTAGGAGATTTGATACAAGCTCCCTGAGTCCACTTAACGTCCCTAAGGCTACACTTCCCCCTCCAATCTGAATAAGGAGAAGTGGGAGAAGCGTAGTTATTATTTCACTTGAAAGGTCAGTTAAAAAACTGGTTAAGCTCAATAGAATAAGGTTTCTATTCATTCAGAACCTTTTTAAGATCATCAAAAAATCCCGGATAGGACGTTGATATACATTCAACGTCATCAATTTCAACGGGATTTTCTGTTATCAGGGAGGCAACAGTAAACGTCATTGCAATTCTATGGTCTCCATGGGAGAAGACCTTGCCTCCCTTCAGTTTCGTTTTCCCCCTAACAATTAGTCCATCTGGAAGTTCCTCGGCATCACCCCCTATATTTCTTAAGTTTTCAACGGTTGTTTTTATCCTGTCACTCTCCTTTACGCGGAGCTCCTCCGCATCTCTAATCACTGTCTCTCCTTCTGCCTGTGTTGCAAGGAGTGAAATTATCGGAATCTCATCTATAAGCGTTGGAATATCGCTTCCTCCGATTTCAATTCCTTTTATATTTGGAGAGTACCTAACTCTAATATCTGCAATTTCCTCACCTGATGAGGATTTAACGTTAAAGACCTCGTAATCTACACCCATTCTCTCAAAAACCTTTAAAATCCCTGTCCTTGTAGGGTTTATTATTACTTCCCTCAAAACAACTTCAGAGTTTGGAGTTACAGCAGCTCCTACCATGAAGAATGCGGCAGATGATATATCGGCAGGAACAGTTATCTCAATGTCCCTTTCCAATTCTCTGTTTTTTCCAAGTCTAACCGTTAAGCCATCCACCTCAACATCAACCCCGAAGGCCCTTAACATCCTCTCTGTGTGGTCTCTGCTCTTTGCAGGTTCTGTTACGGATACAGGCTCATCCGTAAAGAGCCCGGCAAGTAGGACTGCGGACTTCACCTGAGCTGAGGCCTTAGGGCTTTTGTAGTCTATACCTTTAAGTTTTCTCTTTCCTATTATTGTTAACGGAGGGTACTTTCCCCCTTCCCTTCCAAATATCTGGGCTCCCATCGTTCTGAGGGGAACTGCAATTCTGTCCATAGGCCTTTTTCTCAGGTACTGGTCTCCCGTTAGAACCGAATAAAAGGGTTGGCCAGATAGAATTCCAGAAATCAATCGGATAGAAGTTCCAGAGTTTCCGAGGTCTAAAACGTTAAAGGGCTCCTTTAATGACTGTTTCCCTTTTCCGTTGATAACAATTTCATCTTCCCTGTCATCAATCTCCGCACCCAATTCAACAAATGCCTTAAGTGTATTGAGGCAGTCCTCAGACCTTAAAAACTCCCTTACAACGGTTTTTCCCCTGTTCAAACTTCCAAGCATTACAGCCCTGTGTGAGATTGACTTGTCTGAAGGTGTTCTAAGTTTTCCAGATAATTTCTTTCCCCTAAAGTGAAAAACAGCCATCTATCCCTCAATCAAAGCAACGTTATTTAGAGAGTATAAATAATCCTCAATTCCCTTTGCTATTCCCTTAGCTATCTCCCACTGATAGCTACTTCTAAGGAGTCTCCTCCTGTCCAAAGGGTTGGTTAAAAAGCCACTTTCTATTAAAACTGCAGGTCTTCCCGGTGTTTTAAGAACAACGATGTTTCTCTGCATATCCCTTATTCCGTTTACAAGGTCATCATTTACACGTGCCTTTAGGTCTCTAACAATGGCCTCAGCCAATTTTGAGCTTTCGGCAAAGGTTACCGTTGTTGAGAGGTTTATCAGAGTTGGTGTTATACTCCAGCACATAACATCGTTGCAGATTCTTATCTTCTTGGCTACGGCCATAGCAGTTCTCTCTGCCTTTGCAAAGAGGTGGGGAGAGGCTTTGAAAACGGTTACTCCACTCCACTGTGGATAGTTTGGCATTGAATCTGCGTGGATACTTACAAAAGCATCAGCACACTCCTTTGCAGCAATCTCTGCCCTCTTGAGTAGTGGAACATAAACGTCCCTCGTTCGAGTCATTACAACTTTTATGTCACTTCTCTTTGATAGGAGTTTTCTTACCTTGAAAGCAATGGATAATGTAATCCTCTTTTCCTCAATAGTTGGGTGTTTAGACCTAACTGGCCAGACAGCTCCCGGGTCCTTTCCTCCGTGTCCCGGGTCTAATACAACAACCCTCTTTGGAACTCTCCTAACCTTACAGCTTATGGGAATGAATTCAGGAAAAACGTCAACCACTATCCTAAATGGCTTCCCTCTGCAGGATTTAAGTCCAAATATCTTAAACCTGTGGTAATTTTTAAGGGTTATTTTGACCTTTGTTCTACGCCTGTTAATCGGATAAACTGTAACTTCCCTTACCAAAGGACTTTTGAGTTTCTTCTTAAGTCTTCTAACAGCTCCAGCACCCTCTATCTCTAACCAGAGCTCCCTTTCCTTCAGTTTCTCCCTTATTCTCCTCTTTGGAATTTCCCCGGAACAGTCAAGGACAATTCTCGTTCTCTCACCATTTGAGGAATATCTAACACTGTATATTACAGTTCTGCGAATTCTCGCAGAAGCTGCTTCCGTTAAGAGTTCAAGAGCACTTCCCAATAGGAGAACTTTAAGGAGCTCCCTTCTGTTCATTCATTCCTCTCTTTATTGGCTATTCTAACAATTTTTACTTTTTAGGGCTATAATAAAAAGTAGGACAAAACCTAAAGAGGAGGGAGATATGGTAATAGAAGTTCAACCAAAGGAAGTTGATTACGATGCTCTTGCATTAAGGGTATTCTTAAAGGCCTTGGAGTTGATTGGTGGTCCTAGGGCACTCTTTGAGTACAGAAACTTAACTTGGGTTCCGAGTTTAATGGAAGCGGCATATGCAGTTGTTTTAAAGAACGAAGCGATGAAAACGGACGATGAAATTGCAGAGTTTATAGGAATTACAAAGCAAACTGTAAGGAATATGCTCTCTGCAGACCCTGAGCTTGTAATGGCGAAACTCCAGGGGGAGCTTGAGAGTAAAGAAGTAAAAGTACATACCGCTGGAGGCCTTGCTAAGAAGGCATACGAGGAAGTGAAGAGCGGTAACGACTACATAGCGTTTATTTCTTCTGTATGTGAGGAGTACGTTAAGAAACCCATGGAAGCCGTTGAGTCAGGTCAACCTGCACAGACGTGTCCCGATATAGGTCTTGTCTGGCCAGTTTATGTGCTGAAGGCCATTAAGGGCATGGATTTTCCCGTTGAGGAATCCAGTAAAGAGGAGTTAAAGGAACGTTTAAAAGGGATTAAAGTCAAGGATAAACAAGCCGAAGAGTTAGTTGATAAAATAGAGTTTCCCATTAAGAGCCCAGCAGACTTACTACATAAATTGGCTAATTCTGTAAAGGAATCTTAACTGCTTATGAACAGGTTAGATGAGGGAAAACTTAAACAGTTTATTATTGATAGGTTAGGCCTTCCCCCTCAACTTCTTGAGGGGGAGGACTGGGAAAAAAAATTAATAGAAAAGAAAATCCTCTCTGAGGAAAAACTTCTCTCACTCCTCTCGGAATTTTACGGTGTTCCTTATGTGGACTTAAGGAAGAAAGAGATTCCAATAGATATAGTTAAAGTAATTCCAAGAGCTACGGCGGAAAAGCTACTCGTTCTTCCCTTTGAAAAGAGAGGACCTGTTCTTAGACTTGCAATGGCAGACCCTTCCAACATTCAAGCAAGGGAAAGGGTAAGGTTCACAACAGGATTTAGGGTTGAACCTTACGTTGCTCTGACGTTTAGAATAAAGGAAAAGTTGGAGGAAATTTACGGAAAGGCTGAGGAGGAGTTCTTTTCAAAAATAAAAGAAGAGATTGAACTTGGCAAAGAAACGGGGGAAAAGGAGGAGACTCTTTCTCTATCATCAAAAACCTCTCAGGTTATTACTCTCGATGACCTGAAGAGCTTAGCCTCTCAGGCTCCAATAGTTAAACTTGTCAATGCAATTATTCTCGAAGCCCTTAAAAAGGGAGCTTCCGATATCCACATCGAACCCTTTGAAAAGGAAGTGAGAATCAGGTACAGGATAGATGGTATTCTCCACATTGTTGCAAAGTATTCCCCAGATATAAAGGATGCCATCGTTGCGAGAATAAAGGTTCTAAGTGGGCTTGATATAGCAGAGAAGAGGTTGCCACAGGATGGCCGAATGAAGGCTACCTTTCAAGGAAGGCAGATAGACTTTAGGGTATCGACAGTCCCAACGGTGTTTGGAGAAAAGGTAGTTTTGAGAATTCTTGATAGAGGCTCTCTGAAGTTAAATCTCTCTGAATTGGGCTTAGAAGACAGGGAATATAAGCTTTTAATGGAGGCCATCCATTCGCCCTATGGAATGATTTTAGTTACAGGCCCAACCGGTTCCGGTAAAACAACTACTCTCTACTCTGTCCTTATGACTATTAATAAGCCAGAAGTGAACATTATGACGGTTGAGGACCCGGTTGAGTACAACATTTATGGAATAAATCAAGTTCAGGTTATTCCTGAAATAGGTTTAACATTTGCAAGAGTTTTAAGGTCCTTTTTAAGACAGGACCCTGATATAATTATGGTAGGTGAGATAAGGGATACTGAAACGGCAGAGATTGCGATAGAGGCTGCTCTAACAGGTCACCTTGTCCTTTCAACCCTCCATACTAACGATGCCCCCAGTACGGTAACAAGACTTGTAGACATGGGGATTGAACCTTTCTTAGTTGCCTCATCTATTATACTCGTAGTTGCTCAAAGACTTGCCAGAAAGATTTGTCCCTACTGTAAAGCTCCATACGATTACCCAGTTGAGGTTCTTAAGGAAGTCGGTTTTACCGATGAGGAGATAAAGGGATTAAAAACCTACAAGGGAATGGGTTGTGAAAAGTGTAACTATACAGGATACAAGGGAAGGATTGGGCTTTACGAGGTTATGGAGGTTGTTCCTGAAATTAAGGATGCAATAATTAAGGGAAAAACTGCAGATGAAATAAGGATAATTGCCAAGAAATACGGAATGAGAACGCTTAGAGAGATAGGTAAAATAAAAATAGCAAAAGGAATTACCACTCCTGAGGAGATACTCAGGGTAACAAGGAGTTACTGAATTGAAGGGGTTAGTAGGGAAGAGGAAACTACTTAGGATTTTCATAGGTTTGGAAGATAAGTATAGAGGAAAACCTTTGTGGGAATATATATTAACACTTGTTAAGGAAAATGGACTTTCGGGAGCTACCGTTTTTAAGGCAGCTGCCGGTATAGGAGCTCACTCGGAGCTCCGCACCTTCTCGGTCTGGCGCCTTTCACAGGACCTTCCCGTTGTTATTGAAATAATTGACAGGGAAGAGAGGATTAGGGATTTCCTAAATGTCATTGATGAAATAATAGAAGAGGGGCTTATTGTCCTTCAGGATGTGGAAGTAATCTCTTACAGACATAGGGGAAGTTAATGCAAATAGGAACTGTTGAGTTGGGAAGTATACCAAGAGTTATAGTTGCTCTGGGAGAAAACTACGTTGAAGGACTGGAAAGAGCTCTCAGGTTAAAGATAGACCTGATTGAAGCCCGTTTGGATTTACTGCCAGAGAAAACTCCCGATGAATTTAAGAAGTTCTTAGATTCTGTTGCCGACTACGGATTTTATGCAGTCTCCACGTTAAGGCCCGTTTGGGAGGGTGGAAAGTTTGAAGGAACGGAGTCTGAAAGGTTAAAACTCCTTAAACGTGTAGTTTCCCACCCTGCTACTGGAGCAGTTGATGTTGAACTGAGAAGTGAAATACTTGACGATGTAAGGGAACTCTGCAAAGAAAAGGGAAAAAAGCTGATAGTTTCCTATCACGATTTCAAAAAAACTCCCGAAAATTCAGAAATAGAGGAAATTTTAGAAAGGGCAAAAGGAAAGGGGGCCGATATCGTTAAGGTTGCATTTATGGGAAGAGTTAAGAATGACGCTTCGAGGGTCTGTTGTCTTCTTTCCAAATTTGAATTTCCAAAAATCTTCATTGTAATGGGAGAGTTTGGAGCTTTTACAAGGGTTGTAGGTTTTTCCTTCGGTTCTCTACTTACCTACACGTTCTTCGGCAGGCCAGTGGCTCCGGGTCAGATAGAGGCCGAAAGGCTTATTAAACTCCTGTCGAACCTCTACTCTGACTACAGAAAGCAGAGGGAGAAATTTTTCCCTCAAAATTTCCTTGAGGTGATATAATTAAGGTCATGAATTCCAACGTTTTTATATACTCAACTGCAGTTCTTTACTTCATCTCCTCCCTCCACTACTTGCTCTACTTGATAGTTAGAAAGGAAAAGGTATCCAAAGTCGGTCTTTACTCAGCAAGGTTTGGGTTCCTGACAAACCTTATCGGTCTGATACTTCTCCTTTTTGAAAAGGGAACTTTATCCCTCTTTACTCCTAAGGGAGCTCTACTCTTATTCTCCCTCAGTATTGTTTCCGTATTTCTCTACTTTTCAACTAAGCACAGGATTTCACTTTCAGGTGCCTTTCTAATGCCCTGGGCTTTTATTCTGTCGTTTGCTTCCTCAATTTCCTCAGGGATACCAAAGGAGCTCTTTCCCGTTGGGAGTGTAGGTTTAATTCATATAGTTTCGGCCTTTATAGGTTACAGTGCCTTTGTAGTTTCGGCCGTTTTCTCAGTAATCTACCTGATATTTGAAAGGCACTTGAAGAGAAAAAAGTTTTCAATATTTTTCCAAAAACTTCCCTCTCTTTCTCTAATTGAATCAATAGTCTACAACTCTATTACGTTGGGTTTTGTCTTTATTACTTTTTCAATGTTTGCCGGAGCAGTCTGGTCACAGAAACTGTTCGGAACCTACTGGAGCTGGCATCCCAAGCAGGTCATTACACTCATAACCTGGTTCGTCTATGCCGGAATTATCCACCTCTACCTTTACGCTCAGTGGAAGGGAAAGAAACTGTGCTATTTGAGCATTTTAGGTTTCATTGTGATAATGTTAAACTTCTTTGGGATAAACTTTCTATCGTCAAAGGATATCCACTCGTTTAAGGGGTAGAGATGGGAGAGTTAAAACTGTGCTGTTTGGGGGTGAGTCACAAGACTGCTCCTGTTGAGGTAAGGGAGAAGTTCTCTTTCAAGAATGAAGACTTAGAGAGAAATCTGCTGAAGCTTAACTCCTTTCATTCTATTGACGAAATCTTCATCCTCTCAACCTGTAACAGGGTTGAAATTTACTTTACCACCCGTTCTGAGACGCCTTTTAAGGAATTAATAGACTTTTTGATAGAGGAAAAAAATTCCTCTCTTGATGAAATAAACAGACACTTCTATAGAAAGATTGATAAGAATGCAGTAAGACACGGCTTTTACGTTGCCTCAAGTCTTGATTCAATGGTTGTTGGAGAGCCCCAAATCGTGGGACAGTTTAAGGATGCCTTTTCATTGGCTAAGGATTTAGGAACCGTTGGAACGGTTCTGTGCAGGTTCTGTGAAACTGCCCTTAAGGTCTCAAAGAGGGTTAGAACTGAAACGGGAATTTCGAGAAATGCTGTTTCTATAAGTTTTGCAGCCGTTGAGCTTGCAAAGAAGATATTTGGTTCCTTAAACGGCAAGAACGTTGCAATTATCGGTGCAGGTGAAATGGCAGAGCTTGCCGTAAAACACCTAATCGCAAACGGGGTTTCAGATGTATTTGTTGTAAACAGAACATTTGAGAGGGCACAAAAGCTTGCTGAAGAGTTCGGAGGAAAGCCCTTCCCTCTGACGGAGCTCTCCTCAGTTTTGAAAGTATCCGACATTGTTATAAGTTCAACGGGAGCTCCCGGCTACGTCCTAACAACTGAAAACGTCCTACCCTCGATAAAGGAGAGGTCAAACAGGCCGATGTTTTTGATAGATATAGCCGTCCCAAGGGATATAGACCCTTCACTAAACAACTATGAAAACCTCTACGTTTACGATATTGATGACCTTCAACAGGTTGTTGAGGCAAACATAAGGGAGAGGTTAAAGGAAGCTGAAACTGCAAAGAAAATAATAGAGGGTTACGTAGAGAGATTCTTAAAGTGGATGAGGGAGCTTGAGATAGCCCCCCTCATTGCAGAGCTCAAAGAGAGAGCTGAGGCAATAAGGTTAGAGGTTCTATCAAAGAGGCTGAAAAAACTCAACTTGACTCCCGAGCAGGAGGAGGAGGTAAACAACATAACGAGAATAATAATAAACAAGCTCCTCCATCAACCTATTACAAATGTAAAGAGGAAGGCTGTAGAGGATGAGAGTAAGAGCCAGATAGTTCAGGTTTTCAGGGAAATATTTGGACTTGGAAAGGAGTAGGGAATGGTCATAAGAATAGGAACGAGAAAGAGCAAACTGGCACTGTGGCAGTCTGAATGGGTGAAGCTCCAAATAGAGAAGAAGTTTCCGGACGTTAGGGTAGAGTTGGTTAAGATAACAACGAAAGGAGACAAGATTCTCGATGTTCCCCTCGCAAAGATTGGAGATAAGGGTCTCTTTACAAAGGAGATTGAGGATGCAATGCTGAGAGGGGAGGTTGATATAGCAGTTCACAGCCTGAAGGACGTTCCTACTAAGCTTCCAGAGGGCTTAAAGCTTATGGCGTTCTCAGATAGAGAGGACCCGAGGGATGCTTTACTTTCAAACGGAAGGTACACACTTTCAAATCTCCCTGAAGGTGCAGTTGTTGGAACGAGCTCTTTACGTAGAAGGGCTCAGTTAAAGATTATCCGTCCCGATTTAAGGATAGAGGATTTAAGGGGAAACGTTGATACGAGGATAAGAAAGCTTAAAGAAGGAAATTACGATGCAATCATACTTGCAGCTGCAGGTGTAAAGAGACTTGGCTGGGAGGAAGAGATTGATGAAATTCTCTCTCCAAGCGTTATGATTCCCTCCGTATCTCAGGGTATTTTAGGAATTGAAGGAAGGGAAGGGGATAAGGAAGTAGAAAGTATTGTCAGGGAAGCAGTAAACTCAACCGAATCTGAAGTTGCTGCAACTATTGAGAGGGCTTTTCTAAGGACTGTTGAGGGGGGATGTCAGGTTCCATTGGGGTGTTATACAGTTGTTAACGGAGAAAGGGTTCACGTTAGGGCGTTTATTTCAGACCTTAACGGGGAGTTTTTCCACAAGGAAGAGGGAGTTTTTGAAGTTAAGGACCTTGAAGAAGCAGATAAGTTAGGAGTATCAGTGGCCGAGAGGCTTCTCTCTGCAGGAGGAAGGGAAATTTTAGAGGAGCTCCTAAGGTGTCAGTAAGGGTCTTTATCTCTTCAAAACTTCCGGAAAATCTAAAGGAGAGGTTATCCGGTAAGGTAGAACTCCTTGATGTTCCCCTAATTAAAACTAAATATTTGGACTTTAATCCACTGATATTGGATGCATTTCAGCCGGATTTTGTCGTCTTTACAAGTAAAAATGGCGTAAAGTATTTTCTCTCAAGGGTTAATTCGAGTAAACTTAGAGAATACTCTATTGTATCTGTTGGGAAATCAACATCAAAACTGCTTAAAATTTACGGTTTGGAGTCTACCTATCCTGAAAAATTCAGTGCTAACGGTTTAATTTCCATGTTTGAAGGAAAAAGTTTAGCTGGGAAAAGGTTTTTAATCGTTAGACCAAAGGTAGCGAACAAAAGTTTTATTGAATTCTTAAGGAAAAATGGTGCTGTTGTAGAGGAGGTTATTTCTTACGAGACGATTTCAGACTTTTCCCTCTCTGAAGAAGTTCTAAATTTCTTTAAGAAGGGTGTTGATTTTGCGGCCTTTACAAGTCCTTCCAATCTAAAGACCTTTTTGAGAATAGTTCAAAGGGAGTACATCAAAGAAACTAAGTTAATTCCAATAGGAACTACAACAGAGAGAGCCCTGATAGAAGGAGGATTACCTGTTTATAAACTTCCCGAGGAATTTTCCTTGGAAGGGATTGTAACTTTAATAGAAAAGGAATTAAAATTTCCCTAAAAATTTCCGATAATATTACTGAGGATAATCGGAGGAAGAGTATTGAAAATAGACAGGCTCTCTGCAGAAGTTTTAAGATATCTAAGTCAGGATAAAAGGGTTAGAAATGGCGAAAATAACAGTTCAGAGAGATACTCTAACAATGTTACGGATAGCTCTTCTGTTGGGGAAATCTCTGTTGAAATAACTAAAGAACTTAGAGATTTTGAACCTCCAAAAGTTTCTAAGGAAAAGGTTGAAGAGATAAAAAGAGCTCTAAAGGAGGGAAAGTATCAGGTTAATCCCCATAAAATTTCCGAGGCAATCATTCAGGAAATTTTCGGTGACTAACCCTGTAAACGTAGGCAAGAATTTCTGCAACTGCTCTGTAAAGTTCTGGGGGAATCTCCTCTCCAACATCGAGAGCTATCAAAAACTCTACCAAATCCCTGTCCTCTAAAATTTCCACTCCTACCTCTTTTGCCAGTTCAACAATCTTTTCAGCAACGATACCCCTTCCCTTTGCTACAACTTTTGGAGCTCTATCCTTTTCCCTTTCATACTTTAGTGCTACTGCCTTCTTAATTCCATCTTCCATAAGTTTAATTATAAAATTCCAGAGCAATTTCTATTAGGAGGAGTTTTATGAGCGTTAGAGTAAGGTTTGCTCCAAGTCCTACCGGATTTATGCACGTTGGAAATGCAAGGACAGCTCTTTTTAACTACCTGTTTGCAAGGCACAACGGTGGAAAGTTTGTTCTAAGAGTTGAGGATACAGACTTAGAGAGGCACAGTGAGGAAGCTGTTAATGTTATATACGAGGCACTTAAGTGGATGGGAATTAACTGGGACGAAGGACCAGATGTCGGAGGACCTTACGGGCCTTACAGACAGTCTGAAAGGTTGGACATTTACAGGGAGTACATTGAAAAGTTGAAGGAAAGGGGACTCGTCTACGAGTGTTACTGTACTCCTGAAGAGTTGGAGGAAATGAGGAAAAAGCAGCTTGAGAGGGGAGAACCTCCAAGGTACACCGGAAAGTGTAGGAATTTAACGGAAGAAGAAAGGGAAAAATTGAAGGCAGAAGGTAGAAAGCCTGTTCTCAGGTTCAAGGTTCCTGAAGACCAGGAAATAGTTTTCAACGATTTGATAAAGGGAGAAATAAGGATAAACAGCAGGCAGTTGGGAGGAGATTTTGTCATTGTTCGCTCAAACGGAATGCCCGTTTACAACTTTGTTGTTGTAATTGATGATGCTCTGATGAAAATAACCCACGTAATAAGGGGAGAGGACCACATTTCAAACACTCCAAAGCAGATACTTCTCTACAGGGCTCTTGGCTTTAACCCTCCTCAGTTTGCCCACCTTCCCATGATTTTAGGAGCTGACAGGAGCAAACTTTCAAAGCGCCACGGTTCAACCTCCGTTAGAGAATTTAAGGAGAAGGGATACTTACCTGAGGCCTTTACGAACTTCTTGGCCCTCCTCGGCTGGTATCCAAAGGACGGGAAAGAGATTCTCTCAATGGAAGAGCTCATAGAGAGGTTTGACATAAGGGACGTAAACAGTGCTCCTGCAGTCTTTGACACAACGAAACTCAACTGGTTAAATCAGGTCTACATCAGAAACTACGACCTTGATAAGCTCTTAGACCTCGTAGTTCCTTACTTGGAAAAAGCAGGATTTGACGTTTCGAAGTTTGAGAGGGACTGGTTAAAAAAAGTCCTTGAAGTAACGAGGGAGTACTTTACGGTTCTCTCAGATGCTCCTAAGTATATAGAAACATTCTTAAAGGACGAATTTGAAATATCTGATGAAGCCAAGGAATTCCTTAAAGAAAATCCCGAAAGAATTAAGGTTATTGAACTCTTTTACGAAAAACTAAAAAAATTTGATGGAGAGCTCTCCCAGGATTCGTTTAAAAAGCTCGTAAAGGAGGTTGGAAAAGAGCTTAAAGTTAAGGGTAAAAACCTGTTTATGCCCGTAAGAATTGCTCTTACAGGTAAGATGAGCGGTGTAGAGCTCCCTATTCTTGTAGAACTTCTTGGAAAGGAGAGAACCTTGAGGAGAATTGAAAACACGTTAAATCACTTCAAATCCTAAGGAGATAGAGTTTTGTTAAAACCTTTAATCGTTATAACCGGCCCGACGGCTGCAGGAAAAACGGACTTTTCAATAAAACTTGCAAGGGAAATCGGAGGGGAGATAATTTCCGCCGATTCAATGCAGGTTTACAGAGGCCTTGATATAGGAACCGACAAGGTTTCAAAGGAGGTAAGGGAGGAGATTCCCCACTACTTGATAGATGTTGTTGAACCCTACGAGAAGTTTTCCGTTGCAGATTTTGTCAGGCTTTCAGACGAGGCTATAAGAGAAATCCAGAAAAAGGGAAAGTATCCGATAGTTGTTGGAGGAACCGGATTTTACATTAAAAGCCTCCTTTATGGTCTACCCGAAACTCCGCCGTCTGACGAGAAAATCAGGAGGGAGCTCCAAAAACTGCCGACAGAGGAGCTCTACAAGAAACTCCAGAAAGTTGACAGGAAATACGCGGAAAAAGTTGGAAAAAACGACAGGAAGAGAATCGTCAGAGCTCTTGAAGTTTACGAGATTACCGGGAAACCCTTAACCTCTTTTAAAGTCTGGAGGGAGAAGCCGAGGTACCCTTTTTTAGGTTTCTTTTTATACAGAAACAGGCCGGAGCTCTACAGGAGAATAGAGAATAGGGTAGACTCTCAAATTGAGAGGGGACTTGTAAAGGAAACAAAAAAACTCCTTAAGTACGGAAAGGAAATTACTGCCTTCCAGGCTTTGGGATACAAGGAGATATCTGATTATTTAGAGGGAAGAAAGAGTTTAGAAGAAGCTGTTAAAACGCTCAAATCAAGGACAAAGAACTTTGCGAAGAGGCAGTTTACCTGGTTTAGAAAGGAGAGGGGATTTGACTGGGTGAATCTTTCGGAAGTTTCTGAGGAGGAGCTTTTAAAGAGAATTAAGTCTAACTTAAAAGAGTTGGAAGGTAAGTTGAAAAGGGATAACTTTAAGTTAAACAAAACAAGAGGAGGAGGAAATGAACCTTCAGGATACATTCTTAAACAGACTGAGGAAGGAGAGAATTCCTGTTAACATATTCTTGGCAAGGGGAACGAGGCTTCAGGGTGTTATAACGTTCTTTGACCAGTTTACAATTCTCCTTGAAAACGGCGGTAACCAGCAGTTAGTTTACAAGCACTCAATTGCAACGATAGTTCCTTCAAAACCTTTAAAGGGCCTCTTCTCGGAGGAGAAAAAAGAGGGTGGAAATGAATAAAACCCTCCTCTTTGGTGGACTAACCCCCCTTCACGAACTTTTCATAAAGGGAGCTGTTGAGAGCTTAGGTTATAAGGTTAAGTTTCTTCCCCAACCTGACTCAAGGTCTCTAATGTTAGGAAGGGAGTTTTGCAACAGGGGAATGTGCAATCCTACCTACTACACGGTTGGAAACCTCATAAAGTTTCTCTTAGAGGAGTCAAAGAAGGGTATTGATGTTGAAAAGGAGTACTTTTTCGTTACAGTTGGGGCCTGTGGTCCCTGTAGATTCGGAATGTACGAAGCCGAGTACAGACATGCCTTAAAGGAGGCAGGATTTAAAAACTTTCAGGTTTCGATTCTCAACCAGTCTGAGCTCTCCTCAGAGGGGGACTTTGAACTAACCCCTTCACTTGTCTGGAACCTTGTAAAGGCTGTCTGGACTGGAGATATTTTGAGGGATTTGGGATACCAGTTAAGGCCTTACGAAGTTGAGAAAGGTTCTGTTGATGAGTGGCTCTCTGAGACCTCAGGTAAGGTGTATGAAGCCTTGAAATCTGGAGCTCCGATTAAAGAACTCCTTTCTGTTTTAAAGGAGCAGAGGAGAAAGCTTGAGGGGATTACCTTTGACTATACAAGAATCAAGCCGGTAGTCAGTGTTATAGGGGAGTTTTGGGCCCACACGACAGAGAGTGAAGGAAACTACTTTATCCATAGGTGGTTGGAGGAGGAGGGAGCTGAGGTAAGGCCTGAACCGATAGCGGGTTGGATTGACTACCAGCTCTTCATAGAGGAGGAAAAGACAAAGAGGGACTTAAAAGTAAAGGGTTTTTCAACAGAGAGGCTAAAAAGGCTTTTAGCTGTTAAATCGATGGCATTAGCCTTTAGAGCGTTTTACAATCTCCTAAGGTCCATCTTCTACTTTAGACCAAAGCCACTTCCCTCACAGAAGGAGCTTGCAGAACTTGCAAAACCCTACTTTGACTACTTTGTTGTTGGTGGAGAGGGGCACTTAGAGGTCGGGAAACACGTTTACAGTATTATCCACAAAAAAGCTCACATGGTTCTGTCCGTTAAACCCTTCGGATGTATGCCCTCTACCCAGAGCGACGGAGCTCAGACAAGGGTTCTCTCAGATTACCCTGAAAGTATCTTCATCTCTGTTGAAACCTCCGGTGACAGTGAGGTTAACGTTAAAAGCAGAATTCAGATGAAGCTCTTTGAGGCCAAGAGGGTAGCTGAGAGGGAATTCTACGAACTTCTTGAAAAAATAAATGTTTCTAAAAGGGCCTTTGAACTTGCCTTCCAGTCTGGGGAACTCAGGAAACCCTTTATAAAACTCAAAGGGAATTTTGTCGGAACTGCCGTAAAAGCACTCTACGCCAACCAAACCTCAGTTTCTCCCTTTCTGGAGATTGAACAATGGACTACCTCTACGTAGAGAAACTCTGCGATGAGCTTAATCAGACGCTCAGGAAAAGAAGGATAAAAAGGGTCTTTTCTCAAGCTTTAAAAGTTTCAATTGAAATAGACAGTTTATATTTAAACTTCTACTCAGGCACTCCAAACGCACTTTTCGTTTCAGAAAAACCTTTAGTAGAAAAGGATTTTTCTCCTCTCTCCTTTTTGAAAGGACTCTTTATCCGAAGGTTTTTCCTCCCAAGAAGGGATAGGGTTCTCTTTGCCGAGCTTGTTAAAATCCTTCCTTCGGGGAAGAGTAATCTAAATTACCTTATATTTGAACTTACTGGGAAGAATGCAAACTTATTTGTTTTAAATGAGAAAAGGGAGATTCTCTACCTTTTAAGGGAACCTAAGAGCTCCGTCAGGCCTTTAGAAAAAGGGGAGAAGTATCGATTTCCTCCCTCTGAGAAAAAGCCCTTCAATGATTTAAGTTTTGGGAAAGTCTCAGTTGAGGGAGTAGAGAAAAACCTCTACAGGTTCGTAGAGGGACTCTCCCCCCTAAACTCAAGGGAAATAGGACTACTTTTTAAAGAGTATGGAAACTTAGAGAAGGCCTATTCGGAGTTTATTGAAAAACACAGAAAATCGAGGGAGGCCTACCTCTACTTTAAAGACAGAAAGCCCAAGTATTTAACGACTTTTCCCTACGAATCCCTCTCTGAATTAAATTTTGAAGTCTTTTCAGGAGAGCTTCCCTTTAGTTCTGCCTGGAGGAAGTTCTATGAAGTTGTTGTAGAGGAGAGGGAATTTGAAAATAAGAAGAGAAAGCTCATTGAAAGGCTCAATCAAAAAATTGAGAGTTTAGAGGAGCAGATAAAGGAGTTATTAAGAACTGATAGGTTAAAGGAGGAGATTAATAGGCTCAAATACTGGGGAGAAGTCCTAAAGCACAATCTACACAGAGTTAAGCCGGGAGTTTCGGAGGTGGAGCTCCCCGATTACTCCACAGGAAGAGCAGTTAAGGTACCCCTTGACCCTTCCCTATCCCCTAAGGAGAACCTTGAGAGAATTTTTAACCTCTACAGAAAGAAGCTGAGGAGGTTAGAGTTTGCTAAAGAGGAGCTCCCAAAGTTAGAGGAGGAGATTGAAAAATTAAAGCTACTTAAGCAATTTATTGAAAGTTCAAAAAGTGTTGATGAGATTTCAGAGTTTTTAAAGGAAAAGGAAGAAAAGGGAAGGAGTTTGCCTCAGTTTAAAGTTTTTACCCTTCCTTCTGGTAGAAAAATCCTTGTGGGCAGAAACAGGAGGGAGAATGAATTCCTGTCGCTAAAGGCTTCAAATCCCTGGGATTTTTGGTTTCACGTAAAGGACACCCCCGGTTCCCACGTAATATTGAAGCTCCAAAGGGGTGAGGAGCCAACCGATGAGGACATTCTCCTATCCGCATCGGCTGCTGCTTACTTTAGTAAGGGGAGAGAGTCAGGAAAGGTTTTGGTCGATTATACAAGGGTTAAGAATTTGAAGAAGCCCCCTGGAACTCCTTTAGGATTTGTAACTTACAGGGAAGAGAGAACGGTCTCTGTTAGTTCGGAGGATTTTGAGAGGTTTTTAAAGGCCCCCCAGAGGGGGCAGGGACTACTGGTTAGCAATGATGACAATTGATGTTATGAGAACGATTAGTATGTATATTCCGAAAACACCGTAAAAGAGAAGTGTCCTAATTGGATTGTTTTCCGCTGCCATTTTTCCCTCCTTCGATTGTGGCTTTGAGAGCTTGGAGCTCTGCTTCAAATCTATCCCTGTTTAGAAATACTACTACATAATGCCCCACTATCCCTTTCAGTGAAAGCATTGCAGAAATTGCAAAGAGGAGCCTACTGATAAAGTAACCAAAGGTTCCGGGCTCAAAAACCGACTTCCACAGATAGAGAAGAGGCAGTAAGAGGGTACCTCCAATAAAGAGAAAGTAAGTAAACAGGTTTGGCTTTAAAAAGCTGAGCTCCCTCTCAAATTCCTTCCTCAGGAGCTCCTCTATCTCCTTCCAGCTCTTGCCTTCTCTCTTCAAGGAAAGGACCCTCTCCTTTAAGTCCTCTCTTCCCTTCAAGAAGTTATCCTTGAGCCCGATTATTGCGCCCATTCCAACCTCTAATTTATTAGTAAGGGGGGATTAGACCCCCTCACCCTCCAACTTAGACTTTGCAAGAACGTAGGTCAACCATGCAACTCCAATCCACCAGATAAAAGCTATGATAAGCCACATAATTACCTCCTTCCTTAGTATTCTTCACCACCAGCCTCAATTTCCCTCTTGAGGGACTCTGGAGAAATCTTGAATAGGAACATCTTGTAAACCCAAGCTTGGTAAGCAATAACAATTGGGGTAAAGATTATCGCAGCAATGAGCATAACGGTAAGGGTTAATTGACTGGAGCAACCGTTGTAGATGGAGATTGAGTGTTCAAGACCTAAGCTTGAGGGAACTGCTAATGGATAAGCTCCAAACATTACGGCAAGTCCAGCAAAAACAAATGTGAAAAAGGTTGCAAAGAACGCCTGAGCACCATTTGCATTCTTAACAGCTATCAGCCACCAGACTGCACAGAGGGCAGCAAGAATAATGAGGGCAAACTCAATTGCAGGGAACCTAAAGAGTGCATGGGGAAGAACGTTTCCTTGAAGCATTCCAGCAATCTGCTGAACCATATCCTGGGGTAGGTTAAGGTACTTAACCTTGGAAACATCTCCAATCTTGTAGGAGATTGTGTAGGCTATTCCTGTACATACAACGTACATAATTACAAATGGAAGCCAAATCTTAAGACCGATGCTTCTTGCCCTTTCAGCTACAGAACCTTCTGTTTTCCAGAGGAGCCAGGAAACACCGTGCATCATGATGAATAGAACGGTTGTAACTCCGACCAACAATCCGTAGAGGCCGTGGAAAGTAAATGGATTGACTAAGTTGATAAAGCTAATTGGGAACTTCTCTGCATAGACAAATCCGTGAAGGAGGTCTCCCTCAATAGCAGAGTTCTTGATTGGAAGTCCTGCAATGATGTTTCCAATGGCTACACCGATTAAGAGAGCAACCAATAGGGAGGACCAGAAGATGCTTTGGTCCCAGAACTTTCTCCAGCCTTCACTCTCTTCCTTGCTCCTGAATTCAAAGGAGACTGCCCTGTAAATCAGAGCAAGTAGAACAACAAAGAGCGCAATGTAAAGGGAGCTAAAGAGTGCAGCATAAAGCTCTGGGAACGCTGCAAATGCGGCACCGCCAGCTGTAATGAACCAGACCTCATTTCCGTCCCATACAGGACCTATTGCATTGATTGTTACCCTCTTTTCTATGTCTGTCTTTGCTACAAATCCGTGGAGAATACCAACTCCAAGGTCAAAACCGTCTGTAAGGATGTAACCGGCGATTAGAATTGTTACCAAAATCGCCCAAATGGTTTGTAAATCAAAGTGCATTGCCCACCTCCTCCTTAGTAAAGTTCAGCCTCTTTCTCTGGGCCTTTTGCTGCAAACTTAGAAAGAAGATAGAAGTCTGCAATTGCAAGACCTGTGAACGTTAATAGGAATATTACGTAAGTGATTACAACTTCTATGTTCGTTAAAGGTGATACTGCTTGAGCAGTCTTAAGTCCAATTTCGGGAAGGAGAATTTTCCCGTAATCGTCAGTTAGAGGATAAACAATCCATGGCTGCCTTCCAACCTCTGCTGTAACCCATCCAAGCCAGCAGGCAATGTAGGGAAGTGGTAATGAGTAGAGAGCTACTTTTAAGAATCCTGTTGCATTCTCAAGGTCTCTGTACTTAGCAAGTCCCCAGATGAAGAGAATTGCGAAGAAGAATCCCAAGTAAACCATTATGTGGAAAGCCCAGAAAACTAAGTTTACTGGTGGAATGTAGTTTCCTGGACCAAACTGAGCTTCAAACTTCTTCTGTAAGTCCTTTGCTCCTAAGAGCTTTCCGTTGAAGTCGTGTGTTGCAAGGAAGCTTAAAAGGCCTGGAATGGGAAGTGGAATTTCAACTGCGTTCTTCTGAGCCTTCTGGTCAGCCCATGCTGCAATTAATATGTTTGCTCCGCTCTTTGTGTCCCAGAGAGCTTCCATAGCCGCAAGTTTTGTTGGCTGAGTTTTAGCAACTTCGTGGGCATGGATATCCCCAATGACAATCTCTCCCAATGAGGCAATAAGTCCGAATATAAGTGCAACGTAAGCAGACTTTTTGAAAAACTCAACGTTCTGCTTTCTTAGTAGGTGGTAGGCACTTACCGAAAGAACAAATATGGCTGAGAGAACCATTCCGGCTGTTGCAGTATGCCAGAACTTAACGTCTGCTACCGGGTTAAACACTACAGCCCACCAGTCTGCAAGTTCTGCCCTCTTTCCTGCAACAAAGTTCGAAACCTCTGCTCCTACAGGGTGCTGCATCCAGCCGTTTGCGATGAGAATCCATAGAGCGGAAAGGTTTGAACCGATTGATGAGAGCCATGCAGCAAGCAGGTGTACTCCCTTTGGAACCTTGTCCCAACCAAAGAGGAAGACTCCCATAAACGTTGACTCCATGAAGAATGCAAGGAGACCTTCAATGGCAAGTGGAGCTCCGAAGATGTCACCTACGAACCTTGAGTAGACAGACCAGTTCATACCGAACTCAAACTCGTGGACAAGACCCGTTGCAACTCCAAGTGCAAAGTTAATCGCAAAGAGCTTTGCCCAGAACTTTGCCATGTCCCGGTAGATTTCCTTACCGGTTGCGTAGTGGAGAGTTAGCATGATTGCAGATATCGTTGACAGCCCTAAGGTAAGGGGCACAAAGATGAAGTGGAAGAAGGCTGTCATCGCGAACTGCAATCGCGATACAAGTAGTACAAAGTCCATTGCAACACCTCCCTTAAAGGTTTATTTCTTATTCAATTCCAAATTCCGATTATACTACAAGTACACTAATAATCCACAGTTTCGAACCAACAGTATATTATAATATTTCAGTTCCTATTCCTTTCTGAGTGAAGATTTCAAGTAGAATGGAGTGTTTAATCCTTCCGTCTATTATGTGGGCCTTCTTAACTCCCTCAGTAAGAGCCCTTTCACAGGCCTTAACCTTTGGAATCATTCCCCCTGATATTGTTCCGTCCTCTATGAGCTCTGAAACTCTACTTCTCTCAATGGAGTTTATTAATTTCCCCTCTTTGTCCTTAATCCCCTCTACATCTGTAAGAATTATTAGTTTCTCCGCCTTTAGGGCAGCAGCCATTTCTCCTGCCACCAAATCGGCGTTAATATTATACGCCTCAAAGTCCTCACCTATCCCTACAGGAGCTACTACTGGTATAAATTTAGACTCTAAGAGCCTCCTGACAATTTCAGGATTTACCCTCTTAACTCTACCCACAAAACCTAAATCTATGATTTCTGGAGCCCTTATCTCAGTCAGGTATTTCCTTGAGTCTATTTTCTCTGCAACAATTAGATTTCCATCCTTTCCTGAAAGGCCTACAGCGTTCCCCCCGTGGGAGTTTATGAGCTTAACAATTTCCTTGTTCACTTTTCCCACTAAGACCATCTCAACAACGTTCATTGTTTCCCTGTCGGTTACCCTCATTCCACCGACAAACTTTGTCTGAATGTTTAGCTTCTTTAGGAGCTCCCCAATCTGAGGTCCCCCTCCGTGGACTATAACGGGGTTTATCCCAACGTACTTAAGGAGAACAACATCCTGAGCAAAGGCCTCCTTAAGTTCGTCGTTGACCATTGCATTTCCGCCGTACTTTATAACAACTGTCTTTCCGTAGAACTCCTTTATGTAGGGAAGAGCCTCAAGTAGAATTGAAACCTTCTCTATGGACTTTTGCAATTTGCTCCTCCTGACTTTTTCTATATTTTTGAAATCATACTACAAAGGAGAGAGAGATTTGGAAAAGGTAGTTGTTGGAATAACGGGAGCAAGCGGGTCTGTTTACGGTAAGAGACTGGTTGAGGTTTTAGTTTCAAACTCCTACGGTGTTGATTTGGTATTTTCAGAAGTTGGGAGGAGGGTTTTTGAATACGAAATAGGTATGAGCGTTGAGAGATTTATCTCAATTCTTCCCTCTGACCTTGTTAACGTTTATGAACCTGCAGACCTTTTTGCTCCCATTTCAAGTGGAAGCTACCCTGTGAGGGGAATGGTAGTTTCCCCTTGCTCTACAGGAACGTTGGGCCACATTGCTAATGGAGTAGTTCAAAACCTAATCCACAGGGCTGCAGACGTCAATTTGAAGGAAAAAAGGCCTGTAATTCTCGTTTTGAGGGAAACCCCGCTGAACAGGGTTCACGTTGAAAATATGTTAAAGGTAATAGATGCCGGGGCTACAGTTCTTCCTGCCTCTCCGGGATTTTACGGGAGACCTTCGTCCGTTGAGGAACTTGTTGACTTCGTTGTTGACAGAGCTCTCTCCCTTCTCCTTGGTAGAAAGTTCGGTCTCTTTAAAGGCTGGTCTCCCGAATGAGGCAGTTTGTTGAATAGGGGATTACTTCTTCTATGCTATCTGCTCCCGTTAAAACCATCAACAACCTGTCAAAACCTAAGGCTACACCTTCACAACGTGGAAGTGGCTTCTCCTTCAAGGCTTTTAAAAATTTGCTATCGACGTTCCTGCCCTCAAATTTCTCCTTGTACTCCTCAAAACTGGTTAACTCGGTATATCCGTTTGCTATTTCAACTCCTGATATGTAAACCTCAAACCTCTCAGCTACATCTCCTCTAACCTTTGAAAAGGCTCCGAACTCTTTAGGATAATCGTAGAGAACGACTATTTTCCCAATTTTTTCTATCCCCGGCTCAACCTTCTCTACAAGGAGTTTGAAAAAGGCCGTTTCGTAGCTTTTTTCCCCCGATAATTCCCTTACTCCTTCTCTATCAAAGACAGAGACTCCGACAAATTCCCTAAATGCTTCATCCACAGTTATAAGTTCTGTTTCGTTTAAGTCCGTTTTAGCTCCTTTAAAGACTCCAGTTTCTCTTTTGAGAGCTCTTCCACACTCCCTAATGAGGGATACTGTTTCTTCAATTCCCACCCTGTAGCTTTCTCCAACCCTGTACCACTCAACCATTGTGAACTCTACAGAGTGGAGGTTTGTTACCTCACCGTTTCTGAAAACCTTACAAATTTGGAATATTCTCTCAGCTCCGTTTAAAAGAAACCTTTTCATGAAGAACTCTGGAGAGGTATGGAGAAACCAACTGTACGTTTTTCCAGAAAAGTCCTTAAAGGAGGATTCAACGTTCTCAACGTTGTCGTCGGGATTTTCGTAGGGTGATAAAATTGGTGTATCCACTTCAATGTAGTTTAAGCTGTAGAAGAATTCTCTAACCGTTTTTTTAAGGAGATTTCTGACATTTAGAAGCTCTACCACGATAAAGCCTCCTTCAGGGGAATTTATGAGAGTTGGAATAGTATCCGATATACACGGAAATATACATGCCTTGATGTCTGTTGAGACCAAACTTAGTGAATTGAACGTCGATGAGGTTTGGTGTTTAGGGGATACGGTAGGTTACGGAGCTTTTCCTAACGAGTGCCTTAACTGGGTCAGGGAAAACTGCAGTAGGGTCTTACTCGGTAACCACGAGCTTGCACTTTTAGGGTTTGTTGATTTGGAACTTCTCAACACCTACGCTCAAACTGCTATAAAGTGGAGCTTAGAGAGGGTTAGTGAGGAAAACTTAGAGTTTTTAAAGAACTTGAACGTCCAGGAACTTTTAGATTGTTGTCAGTTGGTTCACGATACACCTGTATCACCGGGGAGTATGGATTACATCCTGACAAAAAATGAAGCATTTAAAGCCCTTTTGTCTCAGAAAAGGGAGATTTGTTTTTTCGGTCATACCCACATTCCAAAGGCCTACAGGCTTTTAAGTTCTCTAATTGACGAAATTTCTACGAGAGAAGTTAACATTACGGGGGGACGTTACCTCTTAAATCCGGGAAGCGTTGGTCAGCCAAGGGATAGAGACCCAAGGGCTTCCTTTGGGGTTTATGATACAGAACGGGAAAAGTTCAGCGTTTTTAGAGTAGAATATCCAGTAAAGACTGCGGCAAGGGAGATTTTAAGGGCTGGGCTTCCGGAGTTCCTTGCAGCAAGGTTAATTGTGGGGGTTTAGATGAAGGGTTACATGTTGATAGCTGGAAAGAGGGTCTTTAAGGGTGAGGAAATTGAGGAGAGGTTCCCTTACGACGGCTCACCAGTAGGAACAATTCCAAGGGGAGGTGAAGAGGATGTAAACCTTGCAGTTGAGTCTGCAAAGATAGGCTTTGAGAAGATGAAGAGTTTAACCTCCTACGAGAGGTTTAGAATACTTGAGAGGGCTGCAAGGCTCCTTTCAAAAAGGAGTGATAGGTTTGCGGAGCTCTTAGTTAAGGAAGTCGGAAAGACAGTTAAGGAGGCTTTTGGAGAGGTAGGAAGGGCCGTTAACACGATAACCCTTTCTGCTGAGGAGGCAAAGAGGGTTTTAGGTGAAGAGGTTAAGTTTGATGGAGCTCCAGGAATAAAGGGAAAGGTAGGCTTTTACAGAAGAGTTCCCTTGGGAGTCATCGGTTGTATAACTCCATTTAACTTCCCTCTAAACCTTACCTGCCACAAGGTAGCTCCAGCTTTAGCTGCTGGAAACGCTGTTGTTATTAAGCCCTCAGAGAACACCTCGTTGGTTGTGATAGAGCTTGCAGAACTCCTAATAGAGGCAGGTTTCCCCCCAGAGGCAGTTAACGTTGTAACAGGTTACGGAGAGGAGGCAGGAGATGCCCTGGTGCGCCATCCAGGCGTAAGGATGGTCACGTTCACCGGAAGCGTTCAGACTGGAAAAATAATTATGAGCCGTGGGGGGCTTAAGAAGTACGCAATGGAGTTAGGTTCAAACTCGGGCGTTTATATAGATTCTGACCAGTCTGAAAAGCTTTCTCAGGTTGCAGAGAAGGTGGCAAGGGGAGGCTTTGCCCTTGCAGGTCAGGTATGTATCTCCGTTCAGAGGGTTTTTGTCCACGATTCCCTCTTTGATAGGTTTGTTGGGGAGCTCTCCTCCTTTACAAAAAAACTAAAAGTTGGAGACCCAAGACTTGAAGAGACAGACGTTGGACCTGTTATAGATAAACAGGCTGCAGACAGAATTATGGACTGGATTGATGAGGCTAAAAAGTTAGGGGGAGAAATAGTTTGTGGAGGTAAAAGGCTTTCAGATACCCTTATAGAGCCAACGGTTATTACAAATGTTTCAAGAAAAGCCAAACTCTTTAGAGGGGAGGTCTTTGGTCCCGTCATTATGGTTAACCCAGTATCCTCTTTAGAAGAGGGAATAGAGAACATAAACGACTCCTCCTACGGTCTTCAGGCTGGCATATTTACAAACAATTTAAAGAATGCATTTAAGTTTGTCGAGGAAGTTGAATGTGGTGGAATCATGGTGAACGAGATTCCAACTTTCAGAGTGGACCAGATGCCCTACGGTGGAGTTAAGGAGAGCGGAATAGGAAGGGAAGGACCAAAGTTTGCAGTTGAGGAGATGACGGAGATAAAGACTATCTGTTTTGATACTGAGTTTTAAATTTCTCCTTGAGTCTTTTTTCAACGTACCTTGTAACGAACTGGGATATGTTCCCTCCGTAAGAGGCTATCTCCCTTACTGCTGATGATGATAGATACGCATACTCTTCTGAGGGCATGAGGAACACGGTTTCAATTTCTGGGTAGAGTTTTCTGTTGAGTGAGGCCATGGTGAACTCGTGGTCCATATCTGAGACTATTCTGATTCCCCTTAAAATTGCTACTGCTCCTTCCCTCTTTGCAAACTCAACGAGGAGAGAGTTAAACGTCTTTACCTTCACTTTTTCAAAGAGTCCTACTTCCTTCAGACTCTCAACAAACATTTCTCTCCTTTCCTCTATTGAAAATATTGGTCTCTTCTTAGGATTTTCCGCTATTCCTACAATGAGCTCAGGAAAAAGCTCAAGACCTCTTCTTACTATATCAATGTGACCTAGAGTTACAGGGTCAAAGGTTCCTGGATATATAGCTTTTTTTATCATTTAGTCCCTCAACTCTTTTCTTTTTAAAATGTTCAATTAATGAAAGAATTTTCTCCTTATTATCTAAGCTCAGGAGTACTGATTTTAAAACATCGCTCCAAGTATCGTCTTCTTTCATCTTATACTCCTTTAATGCTGATATAAGTTCCTTTTTTTCTCTTTGAAGCTCTTTTAGAGTATGAATTTCCTCATAAGTAATCTCCTTCTTCTCCATTAGTCTGGTTATAAGTAAGTTTTCAAATTCAAGGATTTCCTTTAGTTTCTTCAGGATAGATTCAACCATCTTTACTCCGCAAACTTCATTGTTCCTGTATAAAAATTTATGTTTTTCTTTCGTTCTATGGTTTAATCAAAGCCATTGTTAAAATTGTGTTAAAATTCCAACAATTCAATGTGAAGGGAGGAAACTTTGGATAGAAAAAAGATAACAATTGTTGGAGCTGGAAATATAGGTGCAACTCTGGCACTTCTCCTTGCAAGAAGAGAAACGGCAGATATTACGCTAATTGATATTAACGAAGGTGTTGCTAAAGGTAAGGCTTTAGATATTATGGAAGCTTCTCCAATATTAGGATTCAACGCCCACGTGGTTGGAACTGGAAACTATGAGGATACTGCTGGCTCCGATGTGGTTGTCATTACTGCAGGATTTCCAAGAAAACCTGGAATGAGCAGGGATGACCTACTGTTTAAAAACTACGAGGTGGTTAAGTCCGTTTCTGAACAGATAAAAAAGTACTCTCCTGAAGCCTTTGTCATTGTTGTTACTAACCCCTTGGACGCAATGACCTACACTGCCTTAAAAGTAACAGGCTTTCCGAAGGAAAGAGTTATAGGAATGGCTGGAGTATTAGACTCGGCAAGGTTTGCCTACTTTATTTCTGAAAAGACTGGAATTTCCGTTGAGAATATTAAGGCTTTTGTTATAGGTGGACACGGAGACGATATGGTTCCACTTCCCGAATACACAACAGTTTCAGGAATTCCTGTAAGAAAGTTCTTATCAGAAGAAGAACTAAGTGAGGTAATTGAAAGGACGAGGTTTGGAGGAGGGGAAATAGTTCAACTCCTTAAAACGGGAAGTGCTTTTTACGCTCCTGCTGCATCAATTTTGGAGATGGTTCTTGCAATCCTCTGGAACAAGAGGAAAATTCTCTCTGCAAGTGTTTATCTTGATGGTGAAATAGGCAAGTACTATGGAGCTACAGGTTTGTGCGTAGGGGTTCCCATAGTTT
The DNA here is from genome assembly GCF_900182585.1 of Balnearium lithotrophicum. NCBI lineage: Bacteria > Pseudomonadati > Aquificota > Aquificia > Desulfurobacteriales > Desulfurobacteriaceae > Balnearium > Balnearium lithotrophicum. Next base: position 82,564 of record NZ_FXTM01000004.1, read on the forward strand.
TGGGGAAGGAAGGAGTCGAGGATATAATCAAGCTTGAGCTTACAGATGAGGAGTGGAAGGCCTGGAGGAGGTCTGTTGATTCTGTAAGGAACTTGGTTGAAAAATTGCCCCTTTAGGAGATGAAGGATGAGAGAGATTAACGTAGATAAGGTCAGGGAAGTTGTTAAAAAGCTGTGTGTGGAGGCAAACTACAGGTTACCCCAGGACGTTCTCAATGCCTTTAAGGAGGGAAAGGAGAGGGAAGTCTCTCCTGTTGGAAAGAACGTTTTTGAGATATTGGAGGAGAATGCGAAGATTGCCTCAACCGAGGAAATCCCCTACTGTCAGGATACTGGATTTGCCGTTGTCTTTGTTGAAGTGGGACAGGATGTTAGGTTTGTTGGTGGAAGTTTAGAGGAGGCTATAAACAGGGGAGTAGCAGAAGGATATACTGAGGGCTACCTGAGAAAGTCAATAGTTACAGACCCTCTCTTTGATAGGAAAAATACCGGAGACAATACACCGGCAGTGATTCACTACTCGATTGTTCCCGGAGATAAGGTTAGAATAACTGTTGCAGCAAAGGGTGGTGGAAGTGAAAATATGAGCAGGTTGGCCATGCTTAAGCCTGCAGATGGTGTTGAAGGAGTTAAAAAGTTTATTTTGAAAACAGTTAGTGACGCCGGTCCAAATCCCTGCCCTCCTATAACTGTGGGAGTTGGCATTGGGGGAACTTTTGAAAAGGTGGCCTTTCTGGCAAAGAAAGCCCTTCTAAGGCCTATAGGACATAGGAATCCCGACCCAAGGTATGCAAAACTTGAGGAGGAGCTCTTAGAGGAGATAAACAAGTTGGGAATTGGCCCTTCAGGATTTGGAGGAAAGGTTACAGCTTTAGATGTAAAGATAGAGTGGTACCCCTGTCACATAGCTTCACTTCCCGTTGCAGTTAACATTCAGTGCCATGCCTCGAGGCACAAGGAGGCTGAGATTTAAAGCTCCCGAGGGAGCTTTTTTCCCGAAATTATTAAAACTCTGTATTCAATCTTTGGCTCTCTGTTGAAGATATCACGAAACTTTTTCAGTTCACTGTACCTTAAGTTTCCAAATGGGTTTTTCGCTCCTATTCCCGTAACAAACTTCACAGCTTCCCTTGCACTCTTAAATTTCCTTTCAAGGTAGAGTCTCTCAAACTCTAAAACGTCAAAGAAACGTGAGAATACTTCAAAAACCTCTTTCTCCTCAGGGAACTTAAAAGTAGGAAATTTGTCTGATGCCACTCTTAGAGCAGAAAACAGAGTCCTTAAACTCCCTTTAACTGGAATAGAGAGGAAGAACAGCCCTCCTTTTTTCAAAACTCTATAAACTTCAGGGATTGACTTGTTTAGTTCTGTCCACTGTAAGGAAAAGTTTGAAACTGCAGTTGGTACCGATTCCGACTTTAGAGGAAGTTCCTCTGCATCTCCACAGATTGACAGGAGAGCCCTCTCCCTACACAACTCTGCCATTTTGAAGGAGATATCCAGACAGATGAAATTCTCTCCATTAAGGAGCTCCCCTGTCCCACTTCCTAAATCCAAAATAGGTTCCTTTACGTTAAAAAATGAAATTCTTTTAAGGAGTTTTCCCCCGGCAATTCTCTGAAAGAGGGAATATTTACTGTAACTTTTTGCTGCTAACGAAAAGTTCCTCTTAACTATTTCCTTCATGGCAGTTAAAATATAGGTTCAGGAGGATTACGTTGGAATGGATAAAGAGGAGAAAAACAAGGACTGTCTGGGTTGGTAACGTCCCAATTGGGAGTTCCTATCCAATCGTTGTCCAATCTATGACAAACACATTTACAGAGGATGTTGAGGCTACAGTTGCTCAGATAAAGGAGCTTGAAAGAGTTGGATGTGAGGTTGTAAGGGTTGCAGTTCCATCGGTTAGAGCAGCCGAATCACTTCCTGAGATAAAGAGAAGAATAAACGTTCCCCTAATTGCAGATGTTCACTTTGATTATAAGCTTGCCCTCCTGTCAATTGAGAACGGAGCAGACTGTGTACGGATTAATCCGGGAAATATAGGGGAGACGTGGAAGGTTAAAGAAATCGTTAAACTTGCTTCAGAGAGAGGAATTTCTATAAGGATTGGCGTAAACTCAGGCTCCATACCTAAGGAGGTCTTAAACAAGTATGGAGCTCCCATTCCCGAGGCCTTAGTCGAAACTGCACTTAACTATGCTAAAACGTTCGAGGACTGGGGATTTACAAACATTAAGTTTTCCCTGAAGGGTTCCGATGTTAAAACAACGGTTATCTCAAACAAACTCTTTGCCTCAAAAACGGACTATCCCCTTCACATAGGTATAACCGAGGCCGGAACCTTCATCTCCGGAGCTGTTAAGTCTGCAGTTGGCATTGGAATTCTCCTTTACGAGGGTATAGGTGATACCTTGAGGGTTTCTCTCTCTACCCATCCAAAGGAGGAGGTAAAAATTGCTTACAAAATCCTTAGAGCTTTAGAACTTAGAAAAAGAGGGGTTGAAGTCATCTCATGTCCTACCTGTGGAAGGTGTTTAGTTGACGTTGAAACTCTGGCAGAGGAGGTTGAGAGGAGGTTGGAGCACATAGAAAAGCCCCTTAAGGTTGCCGTTATGGGATGTGCAGTAAACGGCCCGGGGGAGGCAAAATTTGCAGATGTTGGGATAGCGGGGGCCGGAGATTACTTCATCCTCTTTGTAAGGGGGAAGGTTATAGATAAGCTATCACAGGAAGAGGCCCTTGAGAGGTTGATTGAGGAGGTTGAAAGGATTGCAGGGGAAGTTAGAGAGAAAGGTTTTCTTAGAGGAGATAAAACTTCACATTAAGTGTGGAGTTTATCCTGAAGAGAGGAAATTGGGAGTCGAAGTTCTCGTTTCCATAGAGGTAACTTCCGAAATATTTGTTGATTATGAGGAACTTTACAAAACGGTTGTTGAAGTGGCAAATTCTCAGGAATTTACCTACTTAGAGGAGTTTCAGGATAAATTACTTTCTAATATTATTAATAATTGGAATCCGAATTTTGTTAGAATAAGAACGGTGAAACTCAGTTTACCGTTTCAGAACAGTTTTAAAGGCGGGGGGGTTGAGTTAGTATGGGAGAAAAAAGCATAGAGTGTAAGTTACTAAAGGAAGTTAGACAGAGGAAAAAGCTAACGCCGGAAGAACTTAGGAAAATAACAGAGATAGCTAGGGAAGAACTACAGTTTCTAGTTAGAAACAATATTCCCCTGATTCCGGAAAATTACGTACTGTGGTTTGATATCTTCTGTTACCTAAAGGAGAACAATTTAAAACTGTCCGACCTTGAAATATTGGGATTGTTCAAGGAGAAGTATCCGACATCGTCTGAAGTAGAAAAGGTTTTGGTAGAAGTTGAATCTAAGGATTCAGAGGATAAGGAGCTTTTAAGGAGAATATCTGGAGAAATTCTTGAGGAAATTGACAAAGCCATAAAAAACTTAGAAGAGCACAATGAGAATCTTGCAGAGAAGGAAAAATCTATAAAAGAGGCTAAAGAGAATATTGAGGATGCCTCAGTAAAGGGTATGGTAGGAGAAATTCTCAACGAAGTTAGAATGATAAGAGAACAGAACGATTCATTGAGGAAAAAACTTGAGGAGGCAAATGAGAGGATAAAAAAGCTTTCTGAGGAACTTGAGGAGAAAAACAGAGAGGCATCCATCGATTTTTTGACTCAAGTGGCAAACAGGGCAAGTTTTGATAGAGCTCTTACTGACATGGTAAATGACTTCTACAGGCGTAACTATCCTTTTGCTCTCATTATGATTGATATTGATGACTTCAAAAAGATTAACGATACCTACGGTCATCAAGCGGGAGATTACGTTCTTCAGGAACTTGCCAGAGTTCTAAAGGGTCAACTTAGAGCCAGGGACATTATTGCAAGGTACGGTGGAGAGGAATTTGCCATTATTCTTCCCGGTGTGACCTTCAGTCAGGCAATAAGGATTGCCGAGAGATTGAGGAAGTCTATAGAGAAACATCTTTTCAAGTACAAGGAACATGAGATTCCCGTTACAATAAGTGTTGGCGTTGCAATGATGAGGGAGGGATTAGATGAAACCTCTATTGTAGAACAGGCAGATAAGGCCTTATACCTTGCAAAACGTTCAGGTAAAAATCAAGTGAAGACAGATTTGGATGTGGAGTTGGAAGAGTGAGAGTTTTACTCCATATCTGCTGTGCTCCCTGTGCCTGCTATCCAATAAAGTGGCTGAAAGAAAAAGGCTATGAGATTGTTGGCCTGTGGTACAACCCTAACATTCATCCGTGTACAGAGTTTGTTAAGAGAATGGAAACCGTTAAAAAACTGGAGAAGTTAGAAGAGATAAAGGTCATCTACTTTGAAAACTACGAACCCGAAAAGTGGTTGAGGGCAGTAGCATTTAGGGAGGAAAGACCCGTCAGGTGCCAAATTTGCTACTCGATGCGCTTAGAAATGGCTGCTTCAGTTGCTAAAAGGGGAAAGTTTGATGCTTTTACTTCTACTCTCTTTTATTCAAAGTACCAGAGTAGAGAATTGATGGTTTCGCTTGCCGAAAGTGCCTCTAAAAAATTTGGAGTTAAGTTTCTAAATGTTGATTTTAGGGAAGGTTGGAAGGAAGGAATAGACATTTCAAAGGAAAAGGGACTCTACAGACAACAGTACTGTGGCTGCATCTACTCTGAAAAGGAAAGGTACTGTCCCAAAGGTAAACCTAAAGGTTCCTGGGTTTTGAATCAGGTTGTTGAGGAGTCAGAAAGGGTAATTTCCCACTTTAAGTCTTAACTCTCCTGTTATAATTGCTATTCGTTAATAATTCCTATTTACAGTTCGGAGGAGGTATTGGCAGAAAATCCCTTTTTGAAAGAGGAGAAAATCTGGGTTCTTGACGGTGCAATGGGAACAATGTTAATGAAAAAGGGAATGGACGTTAACTATGCACCGGAGCTCCTCAACGTAAAACACCCAGAAGTACTGATGGAGATACACGAAGAGTACATAGAAGCCGGAGCCGACATAATTGAAACAAATACCTTTGGAAGCAATAGGATAAAGCTCTCACACTATGGACTTGAGGATAGGGTTAAGGAACTAACTAAAGCCGGAGTAAGGCTTGCAAAGGAGGCCTCAAGGGGAAGAGCTTTAGTTGCCCTCTCTGTTGGTCCTACAGGGGTATTTGTTGAGCCCGTTGGGGACTACTCGTTTGATGAAATTAAGGACGTATTTAAGGAGCAGATAGAGGCTGGAGCTGAGGCTGGAGCCGATTTAATTCTAATTGAAACGATGTCTGATACAAAGGAGGCAAAGGCTGCCGTTGTTGCAGCTCAGGAAATCTGCGACCTGCCCGTTCTTGTTAGCATGACGTATCAGGAGGACGGTAGAACCCTCCTTGGAACACCTCCAGAAGTTTCTGCTGCAATATTTGAGGGATTTAACGTTTCAGCAGTTGGAGCAAACTGTTCCTTAGGACCTGAATCCTTCGTTAACCTTGTAAGGAGGATGGCCTCTGTAACTGAAACTCCAATAGTTGTATACGCAAATGCAGGATTACCGGTTCTAAAGGACGGTAAAACGATTTATCCTGAACCTCCGGAAGTCTTTGGGGAGTATGCAGTCAAGTTGGTTGAGGCTGGAGCAAACATCGTTGGTGGCTGTTGCGGAACAACTCCAGAACACATAAGAGCAATAAAGGAGGCCGTAAAGGACTTAAAGCCCGTTAAGAGAAATCCAATCAGGGGATTAAAGGTAGCAAGCAGAACAAAGCTTGTCTTTATCGGAACCGGTCATCCAACAAGAATGATAGGTGAAAGGATAAATCCAACAGGTAAGAAGAGGCTTCAGGACTCTTTAAAGAGGGGAGACTTTTCTATTGTAAAGGAGGAGGCAAAAAAGCAGACGGAGGAGGGTGCAGATTTATTGGATGTAAATGTTGGTGTTCCGGGAATTGATGAACCAAAAGCGATGAAGGAGGCAGTTAGGACCGTAATAGAGACTACGGACTTACCTATAGTCATTGATAGTAAGGACCCCAAGGCGGTTGAAGAAGCTTTAAAAATGTGCGATGGAAGGCCAATTGTAAATTCGTGTTCAGGCGAGGTAAAGGATATAAAAAACATACTACCCCTTGTTAAAAAGTACGGAGCAAACGTTCTTTTGCTTGCAATTGACGATGAGGGACTAAAGGAGAGTGCAGAGGATAGGGTAGAGATTGTCGAAAGACTTTTAGAAAAGTGTGAGGAAATCGGTATAGACAGGAGCTCCACTTTAGCAGACGTCCTTAACCTTGCTGTAAGTGCGATGCCTGAATCTGCAGTTGAAACGCTGAGGGCAATTAGACTGGTAAAGGAAAAGTTTGGAATTGCTACAACCCTCGGGGTTAGCAATGTATCCTTCGGCCTCCCTGCAAGGCCTTTGATAAATTCATCCTTTATGGCAATGGCCATTTACTCTGGGCTCGACTCCGGAATACTAAATACAGGTGACAGTAGAATGGTTGAAACGGTCTTTTCGTCCGATGTAATTGTTGGAAAGGATAGGGGAGCTCAGAGATTTACGGAGAGGTTTCAAAACTACAGGCCTAAGGGAGAGGATAGGGAGTGCAGGGAGCTCCTTTCAAAAATCTGTCAGTTGAGCTGTTCCTTCCTAAAGGGGGAAAAGGTCTCTGTTGAGTTTGAGCAGAAGGAGGAGAAGAAGGAGGGAAAAAAGGAGAGTGAAGATGAGGGAGCTCCAGAGGGCGTTTTAGGGAAGATTTTTAAGAAGGTTTTGGAAGGAGACAGGGAGGGAATTAAGGAGCCTACAGAGAGAGCTCTCTCTGAGTTTGAGCCGATAGAGGTTAGTGACAGAGCTCTTATACCTGCACTTGACGTTATAGGGAAGAGGTTTGAAAAGGGCGAAATTTTCCTTCCCCAGATGCTACGTTCCGCTCAGGCAGTTCAGTCTGCCTTTGAAATACTGAAGAGGGAGATGAAAAAGAGAGGGGGGAACGTTAAGTTAGGTGGAAAGATTGTCATGGCAACGGTTCACGGTGACGTTCATGAAATCGGAAAAAACATTGTAATAACTATGCTTGAGAACAGTGGATTTGAAGTTATAGACCTTGGAACGAACGTTCCTCCTGAAAAAATCGTAGAGACTGCAAAGAAGGAAAGGGCAGACATAGTTGGACTGAGTGCCCTTATGACTACAACACTTCCTTCAATGGAGGAAACAATAAAGGCAATAAGGGAGGCTGGACTTGATATTCCGGTGATTGTCGGAGGAGCAGTTGTAACTCCCGAATATGCCGAATCAATAGGTGGAATTTATGGTGGTGATGCCCAGCAAGCTGTTAAAATTGTAAAAAAACTGCTTAAAGTGGAGGAGGAATGAGCTTTAAAGAGACAGACATAGATATCCATAAGGAGATAACGGAGTTAAAGTCCTTAATCCGCGACGTTCCAGACTTTCCAAAACCGGGAATTGTCTTTAAGGACATAACGCCTCTTCTTCACAGGCCTTGGGCACTTCAGAAGGTAATAGACTTTATCGGAAACAGGTACATTGGAGCAGGTGTTGAAATAGTGGCTGGAATTGAGTCGAGGGGATTCATACTTGCCTCAGCCCTTGCCTACAAAATAGGGGCAGGGCTTGCGATAATAAGAAAGCCGGGGAAACTTCCCTACAGAACAATCAGTGCAACCTACACTTTAGAGTACGGAGAGGACAGTATAGAGATTCACGAGGATGCAATTCAGGAGGGAACAAAGGTTGTTTTAATAGACGACGTTCTTGCAACTGGTGGAACAATGAGTGCTGCAATTGACCTGGTTGAAAGGTTGGGAGGAAACATAATAAGCGTTGACTTTCTCCTTGAATTAACGTTCCTTAACGGAAGGAAGAAAATAGAGGAGAGAGGATATCCTGTATTTTCACTAATAAAGTTCTAAGGAGTTAGAGTATGGGAAGAAGGGTAGTAATAACAGGATTAGGAGTTGTTTCTCCCGTTGGGAGTACAGTTGAAAAGTTCTGGGATGGCATAACTAAAGGAAAGTCGGGAATTGGAAGAATAACAAAGTTTGATACTGAGGGATTTCCGGTTCAAATAGCTGGAGAGGTAAAAGACTTTGATCCTTCTCTATACTTTGATAGGAAGGAGATAAGGAGAACAGACCCATTTATTCAGTTTGCAGTTGGTGCGTCCGTTCAGGCTGTGGAGAGCTCCGGACTTGATAAGGCAGACGTTGATAAAACACGGGTTGGCGTTTTAATAGGTTCTGGAATCGGTGGATTAACGACAATAGAACAGCAGTTAAAAATCCTTATGGAGAAGGGGCCGAGGAGGGTATCCCCCTACTGCGTTCCCATGGAAATTATAAACATGGCATCTGGTATTGTTTCAATAAGGTTTGGCTTTAAAGGTCCAAACATCTCCGTTGTTACTGCCTGTGCGACCGGAACTCACGCCATTGGAGAGGCCTACAGGACAATTCAGTACGGTGATGCCGATGTTATGGTTGCCGGTGGAACGGAGAGCTGTATTACTCCTTTGGCAGTTGCCGGATTTGCAGCTGCAAAAGCCCTATCTACGAGGAACGATGAACCTGAAAGGGCAAGTAGGCCATTTGAAAAGAACAGGGACGGTTTTGTAATGGGAGAGGGAGCTGGAATCGTTGTTTTAGAGGAACTTGAACATGCAAAGAGAAGGGGAGCAAGGATACTTGCCGAAGTTGTAGGTTACGGAACGAGCGGGGATGCCTACCACATGACGGCTCCAGCACCGGAGGGAGAAGGGGCTGCAAGGGCTATAGAGAACGCAATTAAGGATGCTGGAATTAGCCCTGAGGATATCGACTACGTGAATGCCCACGGAACGTCCACTAAGTTCAACGACCTATTTGAAACGATGGCAATAAAGAAGGCCTTGGGAGAGCATGCTTACAAGGTTAAAATTAGCAGTATTAAGTCTATGATAGGTCACCTCTTGGGTGCTGCCGGAGGAGTAGAGGTTGTTTCCTGTGTTAAAACTATTGAGACCGGAATTATTCCTCCAACGATTAACTACGAGGAACCAGACCCTGAGTGTGACTTGGACTACACTCCAAATAAGGCTGTAAGGGCTGACGTTAGGTACGTTCTTAAAAACTCCTTTGGATTTGGAGGAACGAACGCTTGTCTGATTCTCAAAAGGTACGAGCCTTAGGAGAGGGTAAACTGGTAGAGCTTGAAAGGAGATTGGGTTACTCCTTTAAGGATAAGAATCTCCTCAGGAGAGCTCTCATTCACCGTTCCTTTTCCTTCGAGAAGGAGGTTGGTGAGAATTACGAAGTTTTAGAGTTTTTAGGAGACGCAGTTATAGGCCTTATAGTTAGTGAGGAGCTCATAAAGAGGTTTCCCGATAAGACCGAAGGGGAGCTCTCCCAGATAAGGGCGTTTTTGGTCAGCGAACCTTCACTGGCAGAGCTTGCAAAAACGATAGACTTGGGAGAGTTTCTCTACCTTGGAAAGGGAGAAAAGAGGAGCGGAGGTAAAACCAAGAGTTCAATACTCTGCGATGTATTTGAGGCTGTCTTTGGAGCTCTCTACTTAGACGCCGGTTTCGAGAAGGCTAAGGAGGTCTTTAAGGAGAAATTCTTAGACAAACTCTGGCAGATACTTGACAGTGCTGTAACCTACAAGGACTTTAAGAGTTACCTTCAAGAGGTTACCCAGAGGGATTTTAAAGTTCTGCCAGAGTACAGCTTAATTAGGGTAGAGGGACCAGAACACGACAAGACCTTTTACGTTGAGTGTAGAGTCAGAGAGTTGAAAACGGAAGGAACTGGAAAATCAAAGAAATCCGCAGAACAGTCAGCTGCAAAGGAGATGCTTAGAGCTCTGGGGGTAATAGGTGAAAGGAATTAAGATTGCCCTCGTTTCCTCCTCCCCAAGGAGGAGGGAGATTTTGGAAATGGTAGGAATTCCCTACAGAGTTATAAAAAAGAGAGCCGAGGAAATTATTTCTGACAATCCTTATGAAACGGCCGTTGAGAATTCCAGAATTAAACTGGAGGCAGCATTAGAGGAAATTGCTGATAATGAGGTTGGCCTCTCTGCAGATACGGTTGTCGTTTTTGGAGGGGAAATTTTGGGAAAACCTAAAGATGAAAGTGAGGCAGTTGAAATTCTGAAAAGGCTTTCCGGTTCATGGCACACAGTTATAACAGGATTCTCACTGTTCATAGACGGTAGAGTTGTTTCCTCCTTTGAGGAGTCAAAGGTAAAGTTTAAGAGGTTAACGAAGGAGGAGATAAACTGGTACGTTTCAACTGGTGAACCTCTCGACAAGGCCGGTGCCTACGGAGTTCAGGGGAAGGGAGCTCTCCTAATTGAACGTATAGAGGGAGACTTCTTCAACGTTATGGGACTTCCGATTAGTAAGATTTATGATATAATCAATTTGGCAATATAAAAGTAATGAGGGGATTATGGATTTGGCCTTAATGACCGTAATTATTGCAATTCTTTTTTCAGCAATGGGGGTTGTAGTAGGTTTTCTTATATGTAAGTTATCCTGTAAGAAATCAGAGGCTAAATCAATTTCCTCTATAGGAAGAGAAAGAATTGAGGGATTATTAAATAACGTCGAGGATATGGTTTCTAATCTTAAAGTAAAAGTAGACTCTCTCAGGGAAGAGAGAATCAATGATATGAGAAATGAGATTAAAAAGTTATTAACCGAGGTTGAGGAGTTTAAGAAAGAGATTAAAGGTGTAGGTGTTAGTCAGAGCACCTTGGAAATTTTAGACGAAATCTCAAATACCTTGAGGAAAATAGATTTGAGTATTCCAAACATTGATAATTCACTCCTTCAAAAGATAAAGGATAACTTTCTAATTGTCAGAAATGATTTGGAAACAATACTTACCAAATGTAAATCTCAAAGTAACACCTCTCAGGATTATTCAAACTTCTTTGCCTCTCTAATTGACAAGGTTGACTCCATTATATCTCTATCAAAGAGGATAAATGCCACTCTTGTGAAGGACGAACTTATTGCCTTGGCCCACTCTATTAAAGGTGATGATGGGGCTGAAATTGTTAAAGACCTTGATAACCAGGCTCTACACTCAAAAGAGCTTCTCGTGATGCTTGAGGACTTAAAAAAGAGGATAGAAGAGGTTAAGAATGAAAGTTCTCTTCGTTGATGACAAGGAAACCTGGCATAAACTGTTCGATGTTGTTCTCTCTTTAAGAGGTATTGATGTAGTTCATGCTAAAACCTTGAAAGAGGCTTTAAACGTTGTTTCTACAGAAAAACCCGACGTTGCAATAGTTGATGTAACAATTTCCCTCTCGTCAGGATATGAGCTCCTTCCGGAGCTTGTTAAGTTGGGAGTTCCAACAATTTTTATTGGTTATGAAAAAGAGGGATTTGACGCCGAGAAAGCTCTATCCTTGGGAGCTTTAAAAGCTCTTAAGAAGCCATTTACCGTTGATGAGTTAATATCCACTTTGAGAGAGGTAAAGGGAAAGTCCCTTCCCGTTCAGCCTGAACTTGTTGTTCCACCTTTAGAGGAGAAGTCCGAGGAAAAGCCCCCTGAAGTAGTAACTCTTCAACCGGAAGAGTCTGAAATTCCTGCTATTCCTGTCATTGAAGAAGAGACTCCTGAGGAGCTTCCTGTTTTACAGGAAACAAGGAAAGAGGAAAGAACCACTTTTGCAACAACATTAAAGCAACTTCCAGAAGAGAAGATTCCCGTTGTTGAGGTTTCAACCGAGGAGCTTGAAAAAAGCGTTCCGGAGGAAGCTATAGAAGAGAAAGCTGTTGAAGAGGTTAAGGAAAAATCAAAAGGTGCTGGTATATCCCTTCCTGAGGAAAGAGTTGAGGAAATAATTAGGGAAATTGCCTGGGAAGTTATTCCAGAGGTGGCAGAGAAAGTTATAAGGGAAGAGGTAGAGAAACTTATAAAAAGCAGACTTGCCTAATGTACCGGATAGGGATAGGGTACGACGTTCACAGGTTAGAGGAAGGATACCGATTGGTCATAGGTGGTGTTGAGATTCCTTATCCTAAAGGGCTCAAAGGACATTCTGATGCAGATGTTTTAGTTCATGCCATTTGCGATGCCATTTTAGGAGCTCTTTCCTTAGGCGATATCGGTGAGCACTTTCCAGACAGTGATGATAGATTCAGGGGAATTTCAAGCCTTATTCTCTTAAAAGAGGTTAACAGAATAGTCAACGAAAATGGTTACCGGGTTGTCAATGTGGATTCCACAGTTGTTGCTCAGAGACCGAAACTCTCTCCCTACAAAGAGGAGATGAGAAAGAACATTTCAGAGGTTTTGGGAATTTCCATTAACAGTGTGTCTGTAAAAGCTACAACCACTGAAGGTTTAGGCTTTGAAGGGAGAGAGGAGGGAATTTCTGCCCAGGCAGTTGCTCTCTTAAAGAAACTTTAGGGAGGTTGGCTTAGTGATAGACATAGTTGAAATTATGGAACTTATTCCCCATAGGTATCCCTTTCTGCTTGTTGACAGAATAGTTGAATTTGAACCGAAAAAGAGAATTGTCGGCATAAAGAACGTAACGATAAACGAGCCTTTCTTTCAGGGGCATTTCCCTGGACATCCGATATTTCCGGGAGCTCTCCTCATAGAGGCTATGGCACAGGTTGGCTGTATCTTAATGTTTAAGTCCTTTGACCTGTCCCCAAAAGAGTACGTAGTCTACTTTATGGGAATAGATAAAGCGCGCTTTAGAAAACCTGTAAGACCTGGAGACACAGTTAAGTTTGTCCTTGAACCAACAGTGATTAAATCGAAGCTTTCAAAGATGAAGGGAGAGGCCTTTGTCGGAGAAAACCTCGTTTGTGATGCTGAAATCATGGCAATGATAGTGAGGAAGTAATGGCATTTGTTCATAGGCTTGCCGTTGTTGAGGAGGGAGCTCTCCTCTCCGAAGGTGTTACCGTTGAACCCTTTTCCTTTGTAGGAAGGAACGTAAAGGTTGGGAAGGGTACTGTTATCAGGAAGGGAGCAGTCATTGAGGGAAGAACTGAGATAGGAGAGGAGTGCGAAATCTATTCCTCACACATAGGTGTGAACCCTCAGGACTTAAAGTTTAAAGGTGAGGATACGAGAGTAATCATAGGTAACAGGGTGAGGGTAAGGGAGTACGTAACAATCCATAAAGGAACTGAGGGAGGAGGAGGTCTAACCTTTGTTGGAGATGACGTCCTTTTAATGGCCTACGTTCACGTGGCCCACGATGTAAAAATAGAGAGGGGAGCAATAGTTGCAAATGCCGTTCAAATAGCGGGTCACGTTGAAATTGGTGAGTATGCAGTTATAGGTGGACTTACGGGAATCCACCAGTTCGTTAGAATTGGAAAGCACGCCATGGTTGGGGGTGCATCTGCCGTTCACAGGGACGTTCCCCCCTACACTGTAGCAAAGGGTAACAGGGCAAAACTTGAGGGAATTAACATAGTAGGCTTGAGGAGGAGGGGATTCAGTAGGGAGACGATAAGAGCTCTCACAACTGCCTTTGAGATTTTATTCAAGACGGACGAACCAATAAACCTTTCGATTCAAAAGGTTGAGGAGGAGTTTTCCGATTTTCCAGAAGTAATGGAGATGGTCAACTTCATCAAGACTTCAAAGAGAGGTATCTGTCGGGCTTGAAGTTAACAAAGGAAACTCTCAAGGGAAAGTTAGTTTTTTTAGGAACTGCAGGAGCAAGGTACGTAGCCTTTGGGTTTGAAAGACAGGCTGGTGGTCTTTACTTTGGCTTTCCGGAGTTAAACATTCACGTCGACCCAGGTCCCGGAGCCTTTGTCCATTCCCACAGAAAGGGAATAGAACCATTCTGGACCGATGTGGTAATTCTCTCCCACAGACACTTGGATCACTGTGCAGATGTTAACCACATTTTAGAGTCGATGACACTCGGGGGAAAGAAAAAGAGGGGAGAACTCTTCTGTCCTTCAGACTGTATAGATGAAGATCCTGTTGTTCTGAAGTATACGAGGAGTAACATTGAAAAGACTACAGTATTAAAGGAGGGATTTGAGACTAAACTATCTGAAGATTTGTCCTTTAAAACGCCTATAAGACATCTTCACGGCGTTGAAACCTACGGTCTAATCTTTAGCTGGAGGGAAAGGAAGTTTGGCTACATTTCAGATACAAAATTCTTTGATGGCTTAATAAGTGCTTATAAAGAAGTTAAAGATTTACTTATCTTAAACGTAACGCTCTTCAACCCAAATCCAAGAATTGACCACCTTTCCGTTCCTGATGCAGAAAAAATTATAGGTGAAATTAAACCCAAAGTGACCATTCTTACCCATTTCGGTAGAACAATGCTCAGAGCAAAGCCTTGGGAGGTTGCTTTAGACCTAACTAAAAGATTAGGGGTAAAGGTTATTGCTGCCTACGATAACATGATTTTAGATTTAAATACACTTTCGGTTGTCAAGCAGAGATAGTTAAGGGATGAAGAGCTCCGGTCTTCCAAGGTAGTATCCCTGTCCGTAATCGACTCCCAATTCCTTCAGTAATTTCAGAATTTCCTCATTCTCTACAAATTCAGCAATTGTTTTGAGGTTAAGGGAGTGTGCCATTGCGTTTATTGTTTGAACCAAAATCTTTGAATTGTTGGAGTTTGATATGTTCTTTACGTAACTTCCATCAATTTTTAAAAATTTAAGGGGTAGAGATTCAATTATTTTCAATAAGCTTGAAAACGATGAATAACCTGCTCCAAAATCGTCAAGGGATAGTGGAACGTTTATTTTATTTAAGAGAGATTTCAAAATTTCATGCTCTTCTAAGAGAGCTTGTTCTGTAATTTCCACTCCCAGATTTAAGTCTTTAGAAATCTGAGATAGAAGATTTAAAATTTCTTTCAAATTTCCTTCTACCTTTAAGGTATTTGGACTCAAATTTACAAAGATACTGTTAATGTTATTTTTCTTAAATATGTCTATGTTTCTGACAATCTTCCTTAGAATTGCTATGTCCAACAGGTGAATTAGCTTCAAATCAAAAATTACATCTATAATTTCGTAGGCAGGGATGATATTTTTCTGTCTGTCAATCATTCTAAATAGAACTTCGTAGTGTTCCACTTTTCCATTTTGAAGGTTAACAATAGGTTGGACAGCTATACTAACGTCTCCATTTTTCAACTTCTCCACTACGTAGTTCTGGAAGTCTAAGAAGTGAACTGCCTTCTTAATTAGTTCTAAATTACACAAGTTGTACCTTGCGTATCTCTTTTCCTCCTTTTTAGATTCTCTGATAAGAATAGGTACAATTTCTTTTAATTCCTCTAATGGGAGTACGTTTGGGCAATCTTTTGGTATGAAGAGATCCAGTATGTGTGTTTTAACGTCTAAACTTACCAGTTTTTTCCTGATTTTTCTCTCTAACTTTAGGTGAAGGTCTGAGAAGTCCTTTTTCAACAGTTTTCTTGTTAGAATACATACAATTCCTTCGTTGCACTTAAATACTGCCGTTTCCTCGTCTTCATGAAAAGACATAGAGACGACTTTTAACAGTTTCTTAAAAATTTCATCCCCGACGGCAAACCCATAAACTTTATTGATAAAGCTTATCTCCGAGGGGTCTATTATGATTAATCTCCAGTTTTCTTCTCTGTTTTTTAAGGAGAATTCTATTAATTTTTCAAGGTCTGTTACTGCTTTTTTTGTAGTTAAAACGTAGTAACAATTAATTAGTTTCTCTATAAAATCTACAGTTTGTTCATAAATTATGTATGCAGTAAAGTTATTCCTTGAATAGAACTTTTTAAATAAAAAAATATAGTGTTTTATTAACTTGAACAAACTAAATATATTACATCTGAAATCGCCAGGAGAGCTTAAAACAGTAATGAAGAGTTTATTAATCTCCCTTTCCAATTCTTCAAGCTTTTTTTCTACTTTACTAAATTGATTTTCAGTAATCCCCTTAAAAATAGATATAAATTCCGTAAAGAGCCTTCTACTCTCACTTGGAATGCTTTCCGCTAACTTTTCCCTCTCTTCAAGGGAGGCCCAAAGAAATCCTAAAGATATTATGTTTAAAAATTCCATTCTTAATTTTCTGAATTTCTTTAAAATTTCCTTTGGAACCTTTTCTGAGTCCAGTATGTTGGATATTCGATTGTTTATTTGTTCAAATAGGTCTAAAAATACAGCAATAGGGACTCCTAAACTAAATATTTTTCTGCCGTTTAAAATTATTTCTTTTTCTCTCTTTTTTAGAAAATCTTCATTATCCAGATAATTTACCAACAGTTCAGTGCAACTTTTAGACTGTCTTCTACATAAATCCTCTATATCATAACCTGAGAGTAGTTCCTGAAGAGCCTCTTTAGAAAAATAGTCTTTACATAGCTCGTAAATATTTTTTTCAATCTTTTTTACTACAACTTCGCTTAGCATCTTTCCTCTTAATTACTTTTTTTTGAGTATATCATAAATTTACAGTTACAAACTGTCTGGAGGAGACATGAGAAATCTAGGTTCGAGAAAGGAGTTTTTAAAAGAGCTAACAAAGGATGTAAAGAGGGATTTAAGAAACTACTTCCAGGATAGGGATTACGGTATAATCGCAGTTACAAGGGAAGATGCCCTAAGGGCTTTTGTTGTAAGGACAACGAACCTGTGTGAAATAGCAAGGTTGAGGCATAAACTCTCTCCTATTGCAACTGCCGTTTTGGGAAGAGCTCTAACGGGAGCTCTCCTCCTGACCTCACTTTTAAAGCATGGGACTGAACAGAGGGTTTTACTAAGGATAGAGGGCGACGGTCCCGTAGGACTCGTTGTTGCTGAGGCCAACGCCAAGGGAGAGGTTCGGGGATTTGTTCAAAATCCGGACGTTCCCACATTTACAAAGGTTGAAAATGGAAGGAAGAAGTTTGACATAGCCAAGGCCGTTGGTAAGGGTGTTTTAACCGTTGTTAAGGATTTGGGATTTGGAACTCCATACGAGAGCTCGGTCCCTATAGTTTCAGGTGAAATAGCTCAGGACATAGCTTACTACCTATTAAAGTCTGAACAGATTCCATCTGCCGTTGGAATTGGTGTTTTGGTAGGGGAAACCGGAAAAGTTGAAGCAGCTGGGGGATTTTTGGCCCAGCCGTTACCTGGGGCTTCTGAAAGGGCAATCGATAAGTTGGAGAAGAACGTTAAAAGCTTACCACCTGTAAGCTCCCTAATTAAGGAGGGAAAGAGGCCAGAGGACATTGCAGAGATGATATTTAAGGGATTTACAACAGAACTTTTAGCTCTTAAGGAGCTCTCCTTTAAGTGTAAGTGTTCAAAGGAGGTTGCAGGTAGGAGTCTTTTTGCAATGCCGAAAGAAGAGCTTGAAAGTTTAAAGAAGGAAGGGGGCGTTTCGATAAAGTGTAACTTCTGCGGTGAGGAGTACTTCTTCTCTCCTGAGGAAATAGACGAAATTTTAAAGGAGAAGGAAAAGGGGACTAACTGATGAAGAAGTGTTCAATATTCTCCGTTGGGGTTTCACTTCCTATGGTTGAGGAGGAGACAGAAAGGGTACTAAAGGAGAAATTTTACTTAGAACCTGTGTTTGAGGGAACGATTCCTCCTGATGGAAGGGGAGGAAGGTTCAATCAACTACTTGCAGAAGTCCAACTTTCAAACATTCTCAACTTAAAGCCAGAGAGCTCCCTCTTTGCCGTAGGAATAACTCCATACGACCTCTACTCTGACGGCTTAAACTTTGTCTTTGGAGTCGCCTACCCCTTCAAGGGATGTATCGTCTCGTACGCAAGGTTGATTTCAGATGATGAGGAGTTGTTTCTATCGAGGATCAGAAAGGAGGTTACCCACGAAATGGGGCACGTATTTGGTTTAGAGCACTGTCCAAATCCAAAGTGTGTAATGCACTTTTCAAACTCACTTTCTGATACAGACTTTAAGGGGGAGGATTTCTGCCAGATTTGTAGTGAAAAACTGAGAGCTTCGATGGAAAGGTTAGGGGTAATTGAAAGAGGATAGAGTTTCCCTTATAAGGAGCTCCAACTTTTTACTCCTCTCATTTGACAACTTTAAGACCTCTTCGTGGTTGGCCTCCCTTTTCAACGTGTCGTTCGTAATTACGGTTAATCCTACAACCCTCATTCCCAAAAATTTCGCTGTTATAACCTCCGGAACTGTTGACATACTTACACAGTCTGCCCCGAGTACCTCGAGCATCCTTACTTCAGAAAAGGTTTCGTAGTTTGGACCGAGCATAGATGCAAGAACGACAGGAGTTACGTTTATTCCAAGTTCAAGTCCCTTCTTTAAGAACTCATCAACCAACTCCTTATCGTAAAACTCCTTCCCGTTGACAAAGACCCTACTGCCAAAATCTCCTATAAGTCCTACAAGGGGATTTCTTCCAAGTAGGTTTATGTGGTCATAGATAACTCCGATTTCAGCAGATGCTGCCTTCCTTGAAACTGCCCCAGAGGCACACGTTGGTATGAAGACCTCTACTCCCAAACTGTGGCAGAGCTCCGGAATGAACCTTATCTCCTCATCACTCCTTCCCTCGTAGTAGTGAAACCTCCCCTCAAAGAAGAGAAGATTCCTTCCATTCAAACTGTACACCTTTAAAACCCCTTTATGACCGGGAACCTTTGGAACGGGCATTTTAGGAATTTCCGAGTAGGGAATCTCAAATAGGGCTCTGCCAAGCTCAACTCCTGAGCCACCTACAACCGCAAAATCAAACTTTGAAATCCCGGTTAATTCAAAGACTCTCTCTGCCGCCTTCATGGAACTCCTAAATCTTAGGTTTAATAAACAGTAACTTCGATTTTGGATTCGTTAAAATGTTAACCTTTGTAAATATGGCTACAAAGATATCCTGGTCTGGGAGGTAATCAAACTCCTCAATTCCTCCCATTTTATAGATTGGATTTGTCGCCTCCTCCCAGTCAAAGGAGCTCCCGCTTCTGTACAGGAGGAGAATTCTTCCACCGTCAAATGTATATATGTTCCTTAGCAGTCCCGGAACCGCATTTTTGTTCTGTGAGAAGAGAACCTCCTGATTCCCATCTCCGTCAATATCAATCGGTTTGGGCTTTGGTGTTATGTAGTAGCTGACTAAGTTGTCCTCCTCGTACCAGTAGATTGAGTTGGGAGAAGCTCCAATCTGGATGGGGGAACGCCAGAGAACCTTTTCCCCGTCGGATACGTTAAAGTAGTAATTGAGGTCGTAGTAGGCAAAGTACTCCTTACCCCCGGTTTTAAACATTTGGGCACTTGTCACCTGAAATTCCTTAGGAACTTTTACCTTATTTCCCTTCTT
Organism: Balnearium lithotrophicum; assembly: GCF_900182585.1. NCBI lineage: Bacteria > Pseudomonadati > Aquificota > Aquificia > Desulfurobacteriales > Desulfurobacteriaceae > Balnearium > Balnearium lithotrophicum. The sequence continues at coordinate 101,862 of NZ_FXTM01000004.1, forward strand.
AATCTTACCGTTTTCAAGTTCCATTCTATAAACGTTCTTTCCGAAAAACTTGTCACTTTCGGAGCTTACATTCTGTCCAAATATCGAATCGTTAACCCCATCACCGTCTGTATCAAAGCACGAAAGAATGAGATTTGATGATGCTACTTTTTCAAGTTTTCCGTTTACAAATTTAAACACTCCCGAGGATACGCTCTTAGTATCCTGATAGAATCCATCAACTACAAATAGCTTTTCCCCCTTAATCTGAACGGGACATGTGTGGAACAGGTACGAGCCCCTAAAGGGATTTTTAAACTTCTTAACAAGTTTGACTCCGTAAGGTGTTGGCTTGAAGAGTAAAATTCTGTTTTCCTTTAGTGAAACTATTTCTGATTCAACCTGACCTTCTGGACTAAAGGCAAACAAACTCGTTCCGTGTCCCTTAAAGTCGTAAACAACTGTGTAGTCCGAACCTATGGCAACCGAAATCGAGGTTTGTGGAGCTCCCTCCCAGGGGAAGAACTTAATCAAGTGTTTTGTTGTATCGTAGAGAGCAACTCCCTCCTTCGAAACTATTAGATAGGCATCAAAGCCCGTTAACTTATCCACCGGAACCCTTCTCTTAAAGTCGCTTGGATATCTAAGGTGGTAAATTTTCTTTAATTTCTCACCTTCTTCGTAAGGAGCAATGTTCAGGTTCTTAACTTCCTTTTTCAGTTCCTGGTAAAGTTCTTTTCCTTTTTCCCGTGTAAAGTCTATGTAGGCAACTTTGTTAAAGTTAATCTTTTGAACACTCTCTCCTACCAAAGGATTCCCCAGTGTAGGAAGTGCAATTGAGTAGTTCTTCTTGACCTCCTTTACCTTTAAAACTGCACCGCTTTCAGAGATAAACCTATCCCCTACAGAGACACCATCCTTACTTCCAAGGTCTATGATAAATCCATCGTAACTGTTTAGAACAATTTCTCCCTTAAGGGGAGAGAAGTACCTCTTCATGTAGAAAACAACATTTTCAACTCCACTTTTCCCCGATTTAACTGTTTGGCTTTCGCTCTTTGGAGTGTAAGGTGTGTATATAGGCTGTTCCTTTTTAAAGGGATTGAGACTTCCAATTCCACAGGAGGACAGTAGAACGGGTATTAAAAGGGCAAATTTCCTCATCTTCAGTCTCCAAATGCAGGAATTTATGCCAAAAATGATATCAAATCTCCTCCAGTCTCTTTCGAAATTTTGGCATATTCATTGCTTTTATTTTAGTGAGAAATTCTATAGAGGAGGTTTTAGAATGTTAGCAGAACAGGGGCTCTCCCACCTTATTCAGTCCCTCAACGTTCTCTACCTGCTAATTGGTGCAGTGATGATTTTGGGTATGCACGCTGGATTTGCCTTTTTGGAGGCCGGGACCGTTAGGAGGAAAAATCAGGTTAATGCACTTGTAAAGATCATAGTTGATGCGAGTGTAGCTACAGTTGCCTACTTTTTGATAGGTTATCCGATTGCCCATAAGGTTTTTCTCCTAAAGCCTGCTGCAGATTACCTTCCAACCCAAGGACTGGAGCTTGTAAGGTTCTTCTTCCTTCTAATGTTCGCTGCCTGTATTTCTGCAATTGTTTCAGGGGGTGTTGCTGAAAGGATGAAGTTTAAACCATACATCACTGCAGGCTTTTTCCTTGCCGGTATTGTCTATCCTCTCTTTGAGGCTCTCATCTGGGGTGAGAGATTCTCTCCAGAGTTTCAAAGTTGGGTAAAGCACAATTTTGGTGCACCTATTCACGACTTTGCTGGTTCAATGGTGGTTCACGCCCTCGGAGGTATTATTGCCCTTCCTGCGATTCTCCTCTTGGGTCCCCGAATGGGAAGGTACGTTGAGGGTAAGTCAAGACCAATTCCGATTAGTAACATTCCACTTTTGGCTTTAGGTAGTTGGATTCTCATTATAGGTTGGTTTGGGTTTAACGTTATGAGCTCTCAGAACATAGAGACAATTTCTGGTTTAGTTGCCGTTAACTCGCTCATGGCGACTGCCGGAGGAATTATAGGAGGAACACTCTTTGGAAAGAACGACCCTGGGTTTATACACAACGGAGCTCTAGCAGGGCTTGTTGCTATATGTGCAGGTTCAGACATAGTTAATCCGGTTGGAGCTTTTGTGATAGGTTTAGTCGCAGCTTGGATTTTTGTGAAGGCCTTTGTATACGAACAGGAAAAGTTAAAGATTGACGATGTTTTAGGGGTTGTTCCGCTACACGGTTTAAATGGACTCTGGGGAGGAATTGCAGCTGGAATATTTGGACAGAAGTTTCTTTGGGGAGTAGGTGGAGTTTCCCTCCTTTCTCAAATTTTTGGAGCTCTACTTACAACAGTTTACGGTCTGTCTGCAGGGTACATTCTCTACGGTACTCTTAAAGCCATATTTGGACTTAGACTCTCTGAGGAGGAGGAATTCCAAGGATCAGACCTTTCAATCCACCACATTACTGCTTATCCTGAGGAACGTATTAAGTTTTAAATTTGCTCCTCCTTGCCCCTTATGGGGCTTTCCTTTCTTAAGAGTTATAATTATTATTAAGTAGTCTTAAATCCTGTAAGGAGGAGCATTTTGGAAAAAGTTAAAGAAAGGAAAAGAAGAAATACGAAGCAAAAGGCTATTATTTATCAGGTTGTTTTAGAATCTAAGGATCACCCGACTGCAGAGAAGGTTTACGAGAGGGCAAAGAAGGAGCTCCCGTCAATCAGTTTGGGCACAGTTTACAGGGTTCTCAAGGAACTCTCCTCAGAGGGGAAGGTTAGGGAAATAATAGTTGATAAACAGTCCCATTTTGAAGGTAGAACCGACTTTCACCACCATTTTATATGTAGGGAGTGCGGAAGGATAGAGGATGTAGAAACGCCTCTGTGTAGGTACACTTGTAAGAAGATAGAGGATAAAGGTTACGTTGTTGAGGATATAGAGTACAAGTTTTACGGTCTCTGTAAAAGATGTGCACAAAAATTGGGCAGAGAAGACAGATAGTAGAACAAAATTGGGTCATATTTAAGGGAAATAATAATTGGTTTAACGATTTTTATAATTTGGCACAATCTTTGTTAGAATAGAATACAGCGAAAAGCGGGAGGGTAGTATGAAGAAAATTGAAGCAATAATAAAACCTTTCAAGTTAGAGGAAGTAAAGGACGCCCTTACAGAAATAGGAGTTCACGGACTTACCGTTTCTGAGGTTAAGGGATTTGGAAGGCAGAAAGGACATACGGAGCTCTACAGAGGTGCGGAGTACGTAGTTGATTTCATTCCGAAGGTAAAGATTGAGGTTGTTGTCCCAGATTCGATGGCGGAAAAGGTGGTTGAAACGATTGTAAACGCCGCAAGAACGGGAAGGATTGGTGACGGAAAGGTGTTTGTTATTCCCGTTGAGGAGGCAGTGAGAATTAGGACAGGAGAGAGGGGAGAAAATGCAATCTAAAATAAACAGGGAGGTTTTCATGAGACCGCAAAGTGCAAAAGAAGTTGTAGAGCTCATTCAGAAAGAGGGAATTAAGTTTGTTGACCTCAGGTTTACAGACATGTTTGGAACTTGGCACCACATCACATTTCCTGCCCATGAGATTTCAGAGGAGAGTTTTGAACAGGGACTTTTCTTTGATGGTTCATCTATCAGGCAGTGGCAGCCAATCAACGCAAGTGACATGATGTTTAGGCTGGACCCAACAACTGCAACGATTGACCCCCTTTCAGAGATTCCAACCCTTGTTGTTATTGCAGACATAGTAGACCCAGTTACAAAGGAACCTTACCACAAAGACCCAAGAAACATAGCTAAGAAAGCAATCGAGTACCTTAAATCGACAGGAATTGGAGATACAGTTTACTGTGGACCCGAACCAGAGTTCTTCATCTTTGACGATGTTAAGTACGATGCTGGAATGAACTACTCTTTCTACGAGGTTGACTCTGTTGAGGGATGGTGGAGAACGGGAGCAGATGAGAATCCCAACTTAGGACACAAGATTAAGCCTAAGGGAGGTTACTTCCCAGTTCCTCCAAACGACCAGCTTGACCACATAAGGAAAATCATGGCAATGAAGATGGAGGAGGCTGGTTTAGTCGTTGAGGCTCTCCACCACGAAGTTGCAACAGGTGGACAGTGTGAAATTGACTTTAGGTTCGGAACTTTAGTTGAGACCGCAGACAACATTCAGTGGGTCAAGTACATCGTTAAGAACGTTGCTAAAATGTTTGGAAAAACTGCAACATTTATGCCTAAGCCGCTGTTTGGAGACAACGGAACGGGTATGCATACACACATGTCAATATGGAAGAACGGAGAAAACCTCTTCCACGGAGACAGCTATGCCGGACTCTCAGAAACTGCTCTCTACTTCATAGGTGGAATTATTAAGCACGCAAAGGCCGTCTGTGCATTTACAAACCCAACTGTTAACTCCTACAAGAGGCTCGTTCCCGGATTTGAGGCTCCGGTTAACCTCTGCTACTCTGCAAGGAATAGGTCTGCTGCAATAAGGGTTCCCGTTGTTACCTCATCAAAGGCAAAGAGAATTGAAGTAAGGTTCCCAGACTCATCCGGAGCTCCATACCTTGCCTTTACAGCCCTCCTAATGGCAGGTCTTGACGGAATTGAGAACAAGATTCATCCGGGAGAGCCCGTTGATAAGAACCTCTACGACCTTCCACCTGAGGAACTTAAGGACATTCCTACGGTTCCTGGTTCACTCGAAGAGGCAATTAATGCCCTTGAGAAGGACTACGAATTCCTCACAAAGGGCGGCGTAATGACGGAGCAGTTCTTAGAGGATTACATTGAGTACAAGAGGAAGGAAGAGATTGACCCTGTAAGGTTAAGACCAACTCCTATGGAATTTGTTCTCTACTTTGATGTTTAATTGAATTTTTACCTATCCTGTGATGAAGCCCCCTTTACGGGGGCTTTTTATTTGGAGGAGTAATGAGCGTTTTTGACGAGGCTGCTAAAACTTGGGACTTAAAACCGGAAAGAGTCGATACGGCAAGACGGATTGGAGAGGCAATTGTCTCTCTTCTTCCAGTGTCAAGAAAGTGGAGAGTTTTGGACTTTGGGGCAGGTACAGGATTACTAACCTTCTACTTAGAACCTTTCGTTTCTGAGGTTGTTTCACTTGACAACTCTAAGGGAATGGTTGAGGTACTAAGCGAAAAGATAGAAAAGCTTGGAATAAAAAAGGTTAAGCCGGTCTTGGGAAGCTTTGAAGACACACATTTTGAAGAACCCTTCGATTTAATAGTTTCAAGTATGGCAGTCCACCACGTTAAAGATTTAAAATCTCTGTTTAACTGGTTTTCTTCAAACCTGAAGTCTAAGGGTTTTCTGGCCATTTCAGACCTTGAGAAGGAGGATGGAACGTTTCACAGTAGTAACGAAGGGGTTTACCACTTTGGATTTGATAGGGAGGAAATTTTCAAATTCATGAAGCTTTCAGGAATTGAACCTGTTGATTACAGAGTTGTAAAGGTGTTTCACAGGAATAACAAAGAGTATCCTCTATTTTTAGCAGTCGGAAGGAAGCCTTAAAGGACTTCCTCCCGAGATATTAGGTCTCCCAATTTTTCCCTTTCCCTTATTACTCTAAATTTATCCCCATCTATCAGAACTTCTGGGGGCCTTGGCCTTGAGTTGTAGTTTGAGGCCATTGTAAATCCGTATGCTCCTGCACTCAATATGGCTAATAAGTCTCCCTCCTTCAAAACCGGTAACTCTCTTTCTTTAGCCAGAATATCTCCCGTTTCACATATTGGGCCTACAACGTCTGCAACAACCGTTTCTTCTTTCTTTTCCTCGAGGGGCAGTATATGGTGGTATGCATTGTAGAGGGCCAGTCTTGAAAGGTCGTTCATTCCAGCATCAACTATGTAAAACGTTTTCTCCTCCCTTTTCTTAACGTAGAGAACCCTCGTTAAAAGGACTCCGGCATTTCCAGCAATTCTCCTTCCAGGTTCCAAAATGAGGTGGCAGTCAAGTTCCTTAACAATTGGAACTATTTCCTCTGCTAACTCTTTAGCAGGAACAACTCTTTCGTCTGGGTGGTAGTTGATTCCTAAACCCCCTCCTGCATCAAAGTACTCTATTTCTATACCAAACGAGCGAATCTCTTTCACAAATTCAGCAACCTTTTCAGCTGCCTCTCTAAAAGCCGAAACGTCTGTAATTTGGGAACCTATGTGGAAGTGAACTCCTACCGGATTTAGCCACCTCAGTTCCTTTGCTTTTTTGTAGAGCTCCAAAGCCCTATCAAACGTCACTCCAAACTTTGCACTCTTTAGACCTGTTGAAATGTAAGGGTGTGTTTTTGGATTAACGTCCGGATTTACTCTTATGGCAAACGGAGCTCTCCTTTTCAGTTTCTCACCTACTTTGTTGAGAAGGAGAAGTTCCCCCTCAGACTCAACGTTTACCATTAAGATTCCCCTTTCGAGGGCATAGGTAAGTTCATCCTCCCTCTTTCCAACGCCGGCGAATACGATTTTCTTCGGGTCAATTCCTGCAGTTAGAGCTCTGAAAATTTCTCCAACGGAAACGGTGTCAGCTCCTGCTCCAAGTTCCCTTAGAACCTTTAAGACTTGAATGTTGGAGTTTGACTTTACTGCAAAACAGGTCGTATGGGAGACTTCGTTAAACGCTGAATCAAACTCCTCAAACCAGTACTGGAGAGCTCCCTTACTGTAAACGTAGGTAGGAGTTCCTTCCCTCTCTGCAACATCCTTTAAAGGAACATCCTCAAAGAACAGTTCCTTTGATTTGTAGTAGAGTTTTGGAAATATTTCCTTCATTTGACTAAACTCCTCTTCTCCCTTGCCTTTTCAAAGAATTCCTTGAGCTTCTCCTTGTCCTTAGCCCTTATGAGCCTCTCCACCTCCTCAATGGCCCTTTTAAACGATTCTATGGACCTTAGAATATTTTCACTGTTTTCAATACAGATGTCCCTCCACATAACAGGGTCGCTCATTGCTATCCTTGTAAAGTCACGAAAACCACCACCGGTGTAATCGAATAAATTGGTTTTCAAATCCTCAGAGAGCTCATCTATTGCGGAAACTATCGAGTAGGCAACAACGTGTGGAAGGTGGCTAACAGCGGCAAAGACCTTATCGTGGTAGAATGGCTCCATTTCAATTACTTCTGAACCCAAATTTCTCCACAGGTTTTTTACCTTTTCAAGTGCATCCCTGTCTGTATTCTCCGTTGGTGTTACTACGAATTTTGCATTTACAAACAGGTTCTCAACGGCATTTTCAACACCGGACTTTTCAGTTCCAGCTATTGGATGACCTCCAACGAAGGGGGCTACTCCCTTTAGTAGTTCCTCACAGGTGTATACAAGCTTTCCCTTAACACTACCTAAGTCTGTTACAACCGTTCCCTCTTTTATGTAGGGTTTTAAGTTTTCAATGACGTTTTTGTAGACTCCAACGGGCGTAGCTATTACAACGAGGTCGGCACTTGAAACTATGGAGTACTTTAAACTTCCCTTATCTATGATTTTAAGCTCTATTCCCTTTTCAACGGCCTCCGGGTTGATATCAACGGCAGTTATCTTTCCTGGAAACCCCTTCAGTTTTAGATTGAGTGCAAATGAACCTCCAATGAGTCCCAATCCAACTATGCAGATTTCGTTAAATTCCCATTCCAATTCTAACTCCTCAGAGAGTAATAGTAGGTGAGTATTTTACAGGAATTTTCAAGAGCAGAGATGTACATCAGAGCTTCTTCAGGAGTACGTCCAACGGCAAAGGGACCGTGGCTATAGACAACGACAACGGGACTTTTCTTCAGGAGTTCTGGTAGCTTCTCTGCAACCTCATCGGAGGAGACAACGGTTTCAGCCCTTAGAACGGGAACCTCTCCCAAGAGTAACCTTCCCTCTGAATCCATAGGAACAATTTTTTCAAATCTTAAAGAACAGGCAACGGTGCTTGGAGAGTGTGTATGCAGTATTGAGTTAACTTCGGGGAGCTCCCTGTAAATGTTCCTGTGAACCTTAAGCTCTATGGATGCAAACCTGTCCAATCGGGAATTTACATCGATAGTGGTTAGAACGAAGTCCTCCTCGTTTAAAAATCCCAACATCTTTCCTGACTTTTTAATGAGGATGTACTTTCCCACTCTCCTGCTAATGTTTCCACCGTGGGTATCTGTCAATCCACCTTCAAAGGCTATTCTTCCAATTTTTATAAGTTCCTTTCTCTCCTCTTTGAACGGAACCATTATTCCTCCAAAATAAAAAGCCGCCCTTAAGGGCGGCTTTTGAATGTCATTACTTTACATTACCTTTTCTTCCTTAACCTCTCCATAGCAATTTGAATGCTTGCCCTCAACCTATCTATAGCAATGGCAAGTTTTGTAATTTCATCCCTTACATTCTCCTCTTTGAGCCCTCTTACACCGAGGTCAACATCCAGCTTTCCAAGGCTAATATCATGAGCAGCCTTTGTTAGCTTCTCAATAGGTTTAACAATTTCATTTTTGGCAAAGTACCAGAAAATACCAAATGCAACTAAAAGAGCTAAAACGTTCCATATGTCAACTATGGAAACAGCAATTGCCAAGATACTTGGAGGAATAATTGTAACACTAATGATTCCTCTAAGTTCTCCTAACTTATAGCCTGTTGCTCTTCTAAAGGCTTCCTCTCCATACTTAGCTATAATCGCCTTTTTAAATTTAGGGTCAATCTGGTCCTCTGTTCCATGATGTTCTCGTTCAATACATGGTGGACACCCTGGTGTTTTTTAATATATTCCTCAAACTTCTCTACTGGAGTCTTATAACCAAGACCTTGATGAGGCCTAACGAAGTTGTAAAAGTTCAGATACCTAAATAACTTCCTGTTCATTTCATCAACTTTCGGCTCAGTC
>NZ_FXTM01000005.1 GCF_900182585.1 Balnearium lithotrophicum
ATCTGAGGTTGTCTTACTCTGTGGGGTCTTTTGTTTCTGTCTTTGAGGCCTTCTAAACCGTACTTTTTGTATCTATTTTTCCATTTGTAGAAGGTAGTTGGACTTATTCCGAAGTATCTGCAGGTTAGTCTTGCATTTTGGTGTTTTTCGTAATGTTGAATCCATTTAAGTCTTTTTCTCACGTTTGGGTCTTTTGTTAGGTCGAGTTTTGTTTTTATTTTCGTTCCTCTTTTGATTGTTTTTTTGAAGGGTGTATTTGATATGTGCAGGGATGTTCCTTTGAATTTCTTTAATTGTTTCATTGGTGGACACCTCCTTTTGTTGGAGTTCAAATCTTATTTTAGGGTGTCCACCTTCTTTCTGAACTTCAACAGTATTCCAGCTATAATTTTCTAACTTTTTAAAATTCCTTTTGGAGGAGCTCTTGAAAAAAACGGTCTGTACGTACTGTGGTGTTGGTTGTGAAATAGGTTTTGATAGGTCTTCTGTAGTTCCTATTCGTTCAGGAGTTGTCAGTAAGGGAAAGCTCTGTGTAAAGGGAAGGTTTGGCCATGAATTTGTTAACCATCCAGATAGGATAAAGGGAGCTCTCGTAAAAAAAAGGCTCTTAGATGAGTTTAAAATAGATACTTCCTACTTTGATAGGAGAGGAGAGTTTTTCTCAGTTCCCTACGAAACTGCCTATAAAATTGTAGCTGAAAAGCTTAAAGAAATAGTTTCTACCCATGGTTCCCGTTCCTTTGCAGCAGTCGGAGGAGCCAGAACCAACTGCGAAAGTGCATATCTACTTCAAAAATTTACAAGGGAAGTTGTAGGGTCTCCGCACGTTGATAACTGCGCAAGAATATGCCACGCTCCCTCTTTAAAGGGATTGAAGGAGACGGTTGGGGAAGGAGCAGCTTCGGTTCCCTTTGACGAGATTTACAACTCAGAGTTCATCTTTGTTTTGGGCTCAAACACAACTGAAGCCCATCCAATTGTCGCTCACAGGATTGTGGAACAGGCAAGAAAGGGTATCCCTTTAGCAGTTCTTGACGTTAGGGAAATAGGTCTTTTTAAGTTTGCCAAGTATAAGCTTGTCATACCATTTGAGTCCAATCTTCTATTTTTAAATGCAGTTGCAAGGGTAATAGTCGAAAACGGACTCTACGATAGAGATTTTGTTGAGAAAAGAGTTTCAAACTTTGAGGAGTTTAAGGAGAAAATACTCTCAGATGAACTCTCTAAACCTGAAGTGTTCAGGAAAATTCCTGGATACGAGTACTTAACCGAGGAGATTTACAGATTAGCTGAGGAAATTTCCAAGAAGAAGACACTCTTTATGTGGGGACTTGGAATAACTGAGCATGAGGATGGAAGTGAAACAGTTATGGCAATTGCAAACTTAGCTCTTTTAACGGGCAACGTGGGAAGAAAAGGTACAGGGCTTCTTCCCCTCAGGGGACAGAACAATGTCCAGGGTGCCTGTGATGTGGGAATGCTTCCATACTACCTACCGGACTATAAGAAACCAGAGGAAATCGGATACATGACTCCAGATATCATTGATGCCGCTTTAAGGGGGGAAATAAGAGCTCTCTGGGTAATGGGGGAGGATTTGGCCCACGTACATCCAAATTCAAACAAAGTGAAGAGAGCCCTTGAAAGTTTGGAGTTTTTAGTTGTAAATGAGCTCTTCCCCTGTGAGGTAACAAAGTTTGCCGACGTTGTATTTGGAGTCAAGAGCTGCTATGAGAAGACCGGTGTTTACATAAATGCAGAGAGGAGGATTCACCTTTCACAACCCGTTTTTGATTCTGAACTTCCGGACGATTGGGAGGTTATTTCAGCCGTTTCTCGGGAAATGGGAGTTGACTTTGGGTTTAAAACAAGCGAGGATGTTTGGAATGAGCTGAGGAAGGATGCTCCAGAGAGGTTCGGAGAAGCTTCCTACGAACTCTTGAGGAAAAACTTTGAGGAAGCTCCCCAGTGGCCCGTTAAGGATGGAAGGGGAACTCCTGTTCTCTACGAGGAAAAATTTTCAACTCCAGATGGAAAGGGGAGGTTGATTTATAACAGATACAGAGTAAGGGGAATGGTTGAGGAGCTCTTAGAAAAAAGGGAAATCGAAGGGTTCTACTTAACAACGGGTAGGGTTTTACCCCACTACAACAATGCGAATCAAACCTCCCGTTGCAAAACGTTAGAAAAGTTTAAGCTCTTTAAGGAGGACGTTGTCTATGCAAGTGAGAAGGACAGGGAAAGGTTAAAAAATGGGAAGAGAATAAAGCTCAAAACAGAAAACGGTGAAACTCCTTTTCTACCCCTTGAGTTCAACAAGCACGTAAGGAAAGGAACTCTCTTTGTTACATTTCACAGGGCTAAGAGTTCAATAAACTCCCTCTTTGGGGACGAATCCGACAGGTTTGTAAAAACTGCAAAGTTTAAGTCAATTAAGGTTGATGTTACTGTGGAAGAGTAATGAAACTAAAGAAGAGGTTCGGACAGCACTTTTTAAGGGACAGGAACGTAATAAGAAAAATTGTTGACTCTGGAAGTGTTTCAGAAAAGGATAGGATAGTTGAAATCGGCCCTGGAGGGGGAGCTCTCACCGAGGAAATACTGAGCAGAAATCCGAAGGAACTCCTCCTAATTGAAGTAGACCCCGATTGGGTAAACTACCTGAAGGAGAAATTTGGCAGTAAGGTCAAAATTGTTAAAGGGGATGCAACGAAGTTTCCATTTTCAGAGCTCCCCGGAAAGTGGAAGTTCTTTGGAAACCTCCCCTACAACGTATCGACTGCAATAATAAGAAATCTTCTGAGACACAGGAAGGTTTTTGACTCCGGTGTCTTTATGGTTCAGAAGGAGGTTGCCGATAGGCTGACTTCAAGGAGCGGAAAGAACTACGGCTACCTTCCAGCCCTACTCTCTCCCTTCTTCAAAGTAGAAAAGCTATTTGACGTTCATCCAAAATCGTTCATACCCCCTCCAAAGGTATTTTCAACAGTTATTAGAATAACTCCAACGGGATTTAGTATGGAGGACAGTGAATTAACGGAGTTTGAGGAGTTTTTAAAAAGGGCTTTTTCTCAGAGGAGAAAGAAACTAAAGAAGAACGTTGAACTGCCGGACGAGTTTAAAAGTTACGGAGAGAAAAGGGCTGAGGAGGTCTCTCCGGATGAGTTCTTAAGGATTTTCAGAGCTCTCAAGGAGGAATAAATTTTCCCCAAAAACTTAAAGGAGGTAGCCATGGAGCTCTGGGTTAGAGACGGAGGAAAGACCGTTAAGATTCAGGGTTCTTTAAAGGCTATCTCTGAGAAAATCTTAGAGCAGTTCAAGGAATCTCCGGAAATCCTCGCCTTTAACGGAACAAAGAAGGAGAGAAGGAGATTTAAGAGGGAGCTCCGCTGTTCTAAAAGGGACCTGATAAAGGCTGCTCAGAACTACCTCAACTGGTACAGGAACTGTAAGAGACTCTTCAGCTAAAGGCCGGGAACTTCCCGGTCTTTTAAGTTCTCCCTCCAATTCCCCTTTTTGTTTATAATTCCCTCCTACAAACAGAAGGAGTTTAACAAATGGCCGGAATTGAAAACCTTCAAAGATTAAAGGAAGAGTTTTTCAAAAGACTTGACGAATCCTCAAACCTTCAGGATGTTGAAAACTTAAGGGTTGAGTACTTGGGAAGAAAGGGAAAGGTTACAGAGCTCCTAAAAAAAATTCCTACACTTCCACCTGAGGAAAGGAGGGATTTTGGAAGAGCCTGTAATCAGCTGAAGGGAGAACTTGAAAGAGCTCTAAAGGAAAAAATTAAAGAGTTCAAGGAAAAGGAGAAACTTGAAAGACTGAGAAAGGAAAAAATAGATGTAACCCTTCCCGGAAGGAGAAAACCTTTAGGAGCTCTCCACCCTGTTACAAAAACACTCAAGGAGATAGTAAAAATTTTCACCTCAATGGGATTTTCAATTGCCGAAGGTCCCGAGATTGAAACTGACTTTTACAACTTTGAGGCACTAAACATTCCTAAAGGCCACCCTGCAAGGGAGATGCAGGATACGTTCTACATATCAGATGAGATTGTTCTAAGAACCCATACATCTCCCGTTCAGGTCAGGGTAATGGAAAAGCACCAGCCTCCCATTCAGATAATTGCTCCCGGAAAGGTTTACAGAAAGGATGCAGACGTTACACACACTCCAATGTTTCATCAGGTTGAAGGCTTAATGGTTGACCGGAGTGTTACGTTCTCAGATTTAAAGGGAGTTTTGGAACTCTTCCTTAAGGAAATTTTCGGCTCAGATACAAAGGTCAGATTCCGTCCATCGTACTTCCCGTTTACGGAGCCAAGTGCAGAGGTTGACATAGGTTGCGTTATATGTGGAGGAAAGGGCTGTAAGGTATGTAAGGGAACCGGTTGGCTTGAAATCTTAGGGTGTGGAATGGTAGACCCTGCAGTATTTAAATCGGTAAACATAAATCCAGAGGTTTATCAGGGATTTGCCTTTGGAATGGGGGTTGAGAGGATAGCAATGCTGAAGTACGGAATAGACGACCTGAGGCTCTTCTTTGAGAACGACCTGAGATTCTTAAGACAGTTTAAAGGAGTATAGGAATGAAGGTTACTTACAACTGGATAAAGGAGTTTATTGATATAGATGACCTTTCTGCAAATGAGGTTGCAGAGATACTTACAGACGTTGGAATTGAGGTTGACAGCGTAAGGTACGCCGGGGAGAACATCGAGAAGGTAGTAACGGGAAAAATCATAGAGATTTCTAAACACCCAAATGCCGATAAATTAAGGATTTGTCAGGTAGACATCGGTGAAACGGTCCTTCAGATAGTTACAGGTGCAGATAACGTCTTTGAAGGAGCCGTTGTTCCTGTAGCCCTCCACGGCTCAAAGCTCCCAACGGGAGTTAGAATAAAGAGGAGCAAGCTCAGGGGAGTTGTCTCAAACGGAATGCTCTGCTCTGAGGAGGAGTTGGGTCTAACGGAGAGCTCTTCAGGAATAATGATTCTCCCGGATGACACTCCTATAGGAAAGGACGTTAAGGAAGTCCTCAACTTGGACGACTGGATAATTGAGTACGAGATAACGACAAACAGACCCGACGCCCTCTCCGTCTTAGGAATAGCGAGGGAACTGAAGGCAGTTTTAGGGAGGCAATTAAAACTTCCAGATACATCATTTGATTTAGGGGACTTTAAGGCCGAAGATGAGGCCTCACTCTCCGTTTTAGACCCGGCAGGATGTCCGAGGTACGAGGGGTTCGTTGTTAAGGGAATTGAGAACAGGGAATCACCACTCTGGATGAAGGTAAGGCTCTATCTGGTAGGTTTAAGACCTATAAACGCTGTTGTTGATGTTACAAACTACGTAATGTACGAACTTGGACAGCCCCTTCACGCCTTTGACCTTGAAAAGATTTCAGAAAGAGAGGTTGTTGTAAGGAGAGCAAGGGAAGGAGAGAAAATAAAAACACTTGATGGAGTGGAAAGAGAACTAACAAAGGACGACCTCGTCATTGCCGATTCCGAAAAGCCCATTGCAGTAGCCGGCGTTATGGGCGGAGAGGAGAGTGGAACGGACTTTACAACAAGGGAGCTCTTTTTAGAGTCTGCCCACTTTGACCCTATGTCAATAAGGAGAACATCAAAGAGGTTGGGCCTATCAACGGATGCATCCTACAGGTTTGAGAGGGGAGCTGACATAGAGGCTTGTAAGTTTGCGGCTGAGAGAGCTCTCCACCTAATTCAAAGGTTAACAGGTGGAAAAGTTGCTCAGGGGAACCTCTCCTTCTACCCCAAACCCTACACCCCAAAGGTTATTGCATTTAATCCCGAGAGGGCGACTAAGCTCTTAGGCGTTCAAGTCCCTGCAAGGAAGTCATTTGAAATTCTTTCAGGTCTTGGCTTTCAGGTTAGAAAGGAGCAGGACTACATAGTTGTGAAGGTTCCTTCCTGGAGAAGGTACGACGTTTCGAGGGAGATAGACCTAATTGAGGAAGTTGTAAGAATTTACGGAATGAAGAACGTTGTAAGTACATATCCCCTCATGCACAGTGAAATAGAGAGGAACTTCGACTACTTTAAGGTCTCTGAGTTAAAGGATTTCCTATCATCGTTAGGACTAAACGAGGCCATAAACTACAGCTTTATAGGTGAAAGTCTGTACTCAAAGTTTGGACTACCCGTTGAAAACTTAGTGAAAATTTCGAACCCGCTCTCTGAGGAGTGGGTCTACATGAGGAACTTTATCTTTCCAAGTCTTGTAAAAAATGCCGTAACGAACATAAACAGGAACGAAAGGGACGTTTTCCTCTTTGAGGTTTCAAAGGTTTTCAACCCTACGGGAAAGGAGCTCCCCGAAGAGGTCTTAAAGTTGGGGGTTTTAATTTCTGGAGAGGTTCCGGAGCTCTGGAAGAGAAGAAGGGTAGATTTTTATGACATTAAGGGAATAGTTGAGTCGTTAGGGGAATACCTGAAGTTAAGACTTGAATTTAAAAGAACAGAGAAGTTTCACTTCCTCCATCCGGGACAGTCTGCAGAAGTTCTTGTTGATGGAAAGCATGTAGGTTTTCTCGGAAAGCTCCATCCGGACGTTAATGAGGCCTTTGATGTCAATGAGGAAATCTTTGTTGCCGAGGTTAACCTTGAAGAGTTCCTCAAACTTTCAAAAGAGACAAGAACAACCTTTAAGCCAATTCCAAAGTTTCCTCCCGTTAAGAGGGACCTATCACTGATAGTTGACAGGGATGTACCTGTTTCAGAAATTGAACAGGTGATAGAGGAAAGCGGAAAGTACCTTGAAAGGTTGGAACTCTTTGACGTCTACGAAGGGAAGGGAATTCCTGAGGGTAAAAAGAGTGTGGCATTTTCACTTACATTCAGAGCTCTAGACAGAACTCTTTCAGATGAGGAAGTTAACAGAATTGTGGATGGTATAATTAAGGAGCTTTCTAAAATAGGAGCTACGTTAAGGGGCTAAGAGGAAGGAAGATTGAGCTTACCGCAGACAGTTGAAGTTATAATAAATGGAAGGAAGTTTAATATAAAGACCGATAAGGACCCCGAATACGTTAAGGGGCTGGCAAGAAAGATTGAGTCCATGGTTGAGAGAATAAAATCTGGCAACAGCAGGGTTACGTTTGACAAGGCCCTGGTTGTTGCCTGTTTTTACCTATTGGACGAAAATGAGTCACTCAAGAAACAAATCAGGGAACTTGGCGATGAGATAAAGCGCCTTGAAGAGGGTGCAAAACTCCTCGTTAACAATCAGAAGAAGATAGCTCCCTAACACTTCCTCTTGCCCCTTTAAAGGGGTAAACGTTGAAGTTTCAAATCAGACATAGAATCCGCCAGAGAAGACTCCTCCTTACTGAAGATGAAAGGGAAAAGCTCAGTAGAAGGCTAATTGAGAGGCTCTCGAATCTCCTATCCCTAATTCCACACGCTGAGAGCTTCCTCTTCTTCTATCCAATAAAGGGAGAGCCAAACCTACTTCCTCTTGCAGAGAAACTTCTAAGGTTGGAAAAAACTGTTTCATTCCCAAAGGTTGAAGGGAAAGAGTTAATTCCCATTTCGATTTCTTCCCTAAGGGAACTAACTCCGGGTAAGTTCAACATTCCTGAACCACCTATGGACGTAAAGAGGGTCGTTAAATCGATAGATGTTGTTTTTGTTCCAGGCCTTGCCTTTGACCTTTTCGGATACCGAATAGGTTACGGAGGAGGCTTCTACGACAGATTTCTTTCAAAGAACCGCTCGTCAAAAAAGATAGGGGTTTGCTTCAGCTTCCAGCTATTTTCAGAGCTCCCTCACGACCCATTTGACGTTCCAGTGGACTACATTGTAACAGACAAAAATTGGACAAGGAGGAAAGAATGGAGACAATCTTAGTTGCCATATTTGCAGTTGTAGCAGGTCTTGCAGGGGGATACGTCTTTGGCTCCAAGAAGGGGCAGGTCGTAAGGGAGGAGTTGGAGAGGAAAATCCTTGAGGAGGCCAAGAAGGAGGCTCAGGGAATTATTAGCAGGGCAAAGGAAGAGGCAGAAGAGCTAAAGAGAAGGGCGGAGAAGTTAGAAAAGGAAGCCGAAACAAAGTACGAGGAGATGAAGAAAAAGGCCATTATTGAGGCTAAGGAGGAGCTCCTTAAGGAGAAGGAAAAGTTAGAGGCCGAACTAAAGGAGAAGAAGAGGGAACTCTCTGAGCTTGAAAAGAGGTTGCTCAGAAGGGAAGAGTACATAGAGAAGAGGGAGGAGAACTTAGATAGAAGAGCAACCTTTTTGGACAAAGTTGAGGCAGAATTGGAGGAGAAGAGGGCAGAGGTTGAAAAGTTGGAGGCAGAACTCCTTGAGAAGGAGGTTAAACTCAGCCAGCTTCTTGATGAGGAGATGAAGAAGTTAGAGGAAATTGCCGGAATGACCAAGGAGGAAGCTCAGGAAGAGCTCATGAAAAGAATGGAAGACGAAATAAGGAGGGACTTGGCAGTCAGGTACAAGCAGATTGAGGAAGAGTTTGAGCAGACTGTAGATAGAAGGGCGAAGAAGATTCTTGCAACAACGATTCAGAGGTTGGCTACAGACGTTGTTGCCGAAACGACAGTTTCTGTCGTTGACCTTCCAAACAACGAGATGAAGGGAAGAATTATAGGAAGGGAAGGAAGGAACATTAGAGCTTTTGAGCTTTCAACCGGTGTTGACCTCATCATCGATGACACTCCTGAAGCAGTAACAATTTCATCGTTTGACCCTGTTAGGAGGGAGATAGCAAGGATTGCCCTTGAGAGGCTCGTTGCTGACGGGAGAATTCACCCTGCAAGAATTGAGGAGGTTGTTGAGAAGGTCAAGCAGGAGATAGAACAGGAGATGATGAGTGCTGCTGAGGAGGTCCTCTTTGAGTTGGGAATAGAGAGGGTTCACCCTGAACTTAAAAAGCTCTTGGGAAGGTTAAAGTTTAGAACAAGCTACGGCCAGAACGTCCTTCAGCACGTTAAGGAGGTTGCTTACTTGGCCGGAATGATTGCTGCAGAGATAGGTGCGGATGAAAAACTTGCAAGGAGAGCGGGACTCTTCCACGACATAGGAAAGGCGGTGACCCATGAGGTTGAGGGTTCCCATGCAATAATTGGAGCAGAGCTCCTCAAGAAGTACGGAGAGCCTGAAGCAGTTGTCAATGCCGCTGCCGCCCACCACGGAGAGGTTGAGTTTACAACTGTTGAATCTGTGTGTGCTGCAACTGCCGATGCCCTTTCAGCAGCAAGGCCTGGAGCGAGAAGGGAGAGCTTAGAGGCCTACATAAAGAGAATTGAGAAGTTGGAGAGCATTGCAGAGTCGTTCCCCGGAGTTATGAAGGCCTTTGCAATTCAGGCAGGTAGAGAGGTCAGGATAATGGTTGAACCCGACAAGATAACCGACGAGGAGGCTGAATTCCTAGCTCACCAGATTTCAAAGAAGATTGAGGAGGAGGTTCAGTACCCCGGTCAGATTAAGATAACAGTTATAAGGGAAACAAGGGCAGTTGACTATGCAAAGTAAGAAGTTTTTGGTTGTTGGAACCGCAGGACACATCGACCACGGAAAAACGAGTCTAATCAGAGTTCTCACTGGGGTTGATACCGATCGTTGGGAGGAGGAAAAGAGGAGGGGGATGACTATCGATTTGGGATTTGCCCACTTAGAGCTCCCCAACGGCGTTTTGGCCGGAATAGTTGACGTTCCGGGACATGAAAAGTTCATAAAGAACATGCTTGCAGGGGCTCACGGCTTGGACTTAGTTCTATTTGTTGTTGCGGCAGACGAGGGGGTAATGCCCCAGACTGAGGAGCACCTGACTGTCTGCCAGACACTTGGAACAAAGAGGGGAATTGTAGTTCTTACTAAAAAGGACCTTGTAGATGAGGAGTGGTTAGAACTTGTAAAGGAAGAGGTAAAGGATTTTGTAAAGGGGACGTTTTTGGAGGGAGCTCCCATAGTTCCCGTCTCCTCAAAAACGGGAGAGGGAATAGATGAGCTCTTAGAGGAACTCTCAAAGGTTTCCTCACAGGTAAAACCAAAGAGTTCTGAGGGTTTTCTGAGACTTCCTGTTGATAGGTCGTTTACAGTTAAGGGATTCGGAACAGTTGTTACGGGAACTCTACTTTCGGGGAAGTTGGAGGTAGGGAAAGAGGTCGAAATACTTCCGAAGGGAATCAAATCAAAGGTCAGGGGAATTCAAGTTCACGGTAAGCCTGTTGATAGGGCATTTGCCGGCCAGAGAACGGCTGTCAATTTGGCCGGTGTCTCAAAGGAGGAGGTTAAGAGGGGAGACCTAATTTCAGCTCCCGGATACCTTAAGCCCACGAAATTGGTCGATGTTGTCTTAGAAGTGTCAAGGAGCGCAGATGTAGTTGTCGAATCCGGTTTTAAAGTTCACTTCCACCACTTAACGAGTGAAACGGAAGGAGAAGTTTACCTTATTGATAAGGAGGAGCTCCTTCCGGGAGAGAAAGCCCTTGCCCAGATAAGGTTGAGGGATGAGGTCGTTCCCGTTTACGGCGATAGGTTTATAGTCAGGAACTATTCACCTGCAAGGGTTATCGGAGGAGGGTGGATAGTAAACCCTCTACCTGAGAAAAAGTTTAGGAGGAGGTTCAGGGATAGGTGGATATCCTTTCTTACTCCCTTAACGGAAAGGGAAAAGGTTGAAGGGAAGTTAATTTATTTGGTTGGTAAGTTTCCGGGGAAGTTCTCCTACGGCGATTTTGTCCAGAGGTTGGCCTTATCTCCAAGGGAAGCTAAAGAATTGACAGAAAAACTCATTTCAGAGACTAAGATTAATGAATTCAACAGAAAACTCTATCCTCCAACGTTTAAGGAGGAACTAAAGAGGAAAATTTTGGAGGAAGTAGAAAGGTACCATGAGACTTATCCTGTTTCTGAGGGAATAAACAGGGAGTCCTTGAGGACAAATTTAAACATTCCTCAGGAACTCTTAGAAACGGTAATTTCAGAACTTTCAAGTGAAGAAAGGATTGAAGAGGTTGGCTCTCAGTTAAAACTAAAAGGATTTAAGCCAGAACCAAAGGGGGAGTTTTCAGAAATTGCAGACATACTGAGAAAATACTCTAAAAAAAGTTTGTTCTCTCCACCATCATTAAAGGAGATTTCTAAGGAAACGGGAATTTCTGAAACAAAGGTATACATGACTGCCGACTACTTAGTTAGAAATGAGGGATTTCACAAAATAGGCAACTTCCTTTTCTCTCCAGATGCCTTTAAGAAAATTGTCAAAATCCTGAAGGAGCACTTCTCAAGGGAAGAGACTCTATCGGTTTCCGAATTTAAGGACTACTTAGGGGTGAGCAGAAAGTTTGCAATTCCGATACTGGAATACCTTGACTCTATCCAACTGACCGAAAGAAAAGGTAACGAGAGAATAAGGGGAAGAGCTCTCTGATGGAGGAGCTCCTACTGAACGTCATTTTCCCCATTTACATTCTGATTTTTTTAGGATACGCTTTTGGAAAAATCTGGAAATCCTTGGAAACAAGGACAATCTCAACGTTAGTCCTCTACATTTTCGCCCCAGCTCTCATCTTTGACTCATTCAGGGAATTAAAAAGTTTTGAAAACTTAACATCTATTTCACTCTCTGGGCTAATTGTTTTTTTAGGTGTTTACTCTCTTTCGCTCCTCGTTGAAGGCCTCCTTTTAAAGGAAAAAAACCCGGCTTTTGAGCTCTCCTCAACGGTGATGAATGCCGGTTATTTAGGAATTCCCCTTATCTACTTAATGTTTGGAGAAGAGTCATTACCTATAGCTTTAACTTACATGGTTGTAATGGCTATATACCACTTTACTTTAGGAATTGTCATTCTAAATAGAGACCTATCATCGGGCTTTAAGGAGGCATTAAAAATCCCCCTTATATATGCGGTTCTTTTGGCCTTTCTCCTAAGGGAAGTTTCACTTCCCTCCGGAGTTGAGAAGATGATTAAGCTTACGGGAAATGCAACAATGCCATTAATGCTTGTATCCATAGGTATATCTCTTTCAAAAGTTGATTTAAAGGGATTGGAAGTAGGAGTGCTATCGACTTTGGTTAGATTTTTGGGAGGAACCGTTTTCTCGATATTTTCCGTTGAAATTTTAGGATTGAAGGGATTGATATCAAAAGTTTTAATTGTCCAATCGTCACTCCCTTCGGCAGTCCTCAACTACGTTCTCTGTGAAAGGTTTAACAAATCCCCCGAAATCGCCGCTTCCTCAATCTTCATTTCAACCATTCTTTTCCCCATCTATCTAATTCTTCTGAAGTTTCTATTGATATACTTATAGTTAACTGAATTTTAGAGGTTAAATATGAAATGGATTTTCATTTTTCTTTTTAGTTTTCCATTAAGTGTTTTTTCCGCTGAAACTCCGAATAAAACAACTGTAATCAAGGATACCGTAGAAGTAAGCAAAAGTGTTCAGCCGGACGTGTATTCCCTTACATTTAAGGTCTCCTCAAGGGGAAAAAGTGAAGAGAACGTCCTTAAGTCCCTCTCAACAGCAGATGAATACATTAGAGGGTTAAACCTCCCCTATTCTGGAGGGAACTTTATAATCTACCCACTAAAGGAGTGGGATTCCGTTAGGAAAGTTTACAGAATAGACGGCTTCTCAGGCGAGGTGCTTTACAGATTTAAACTAAAGAATGTTCTCCAGCAGGAGGATATTTTTAGAGCTCTAAACATGGCAAAGGAGAAGTCTCCCATTTCCTACTCTATTTTATACTCAAAATGGGTCGTTTCTGAGAAAAAAAAGAGTGGAGCATTAAAGAGTTTAAAAGTTGGAATTTTGAATACAGCAAGGCAGGAAAAGAAAATCTTTGAAAGGGAATTAAATAAAAGGTGTTTTATAAAGTCTATAAGCTTTAGTTCTGTTAATCCTTTCCCAATATTAGAAAATGTAAGAGCTTTTAAAATTACAGCTCCAAAACCTAAAAGAGAGAGGGAAGAAATTAAACTTAGGGCAAGGGTAGTTTACATCTGTTACTAAGGAGGAACCTTTGATAAGTAAGGAAACACTTAAGGAATGGGATAAGAGGTACGTCTGGCACCCCTTTACTCAGATGGCAGAGTACGTTAAGTACGAGCCGATAGTTATTGAGAGGGGAGAAGGATGCTGGCTCATAGATATTGATGGAAAGAAATATTTAGACGCTGTAGGTTCCATATGGTGCAACGTTCACGGCCACAATGTTAAGGAACTAAACGATGCTCTGTGTGAACAGGTTAACAGGATTGCCCACTCAACGCTCTTGGGACTTGCAAACGTACCTTCCATCTTACTTGCCAAAAGATTAGTTGAAATAACCCCTAAAGGGTTGAATCACGTTTTCTACTCTGACGATGGCTCTACTGCAATGGAAGTTGCCCTGAAAATGGCCTATCAGTACTGGCAGTTAAAGGGAGAAAAAAGAAGAACAAAGTTCATAAAGCTTGAGGAGGCATACCACGGAGATACAATAGGCTCTGTAAGTATTGGAGGAATTGACCTCTTCCACTCAATGTTTAGAGAACTCATGTTTGAAACCTTTAAGGTTCCAGCTCCCCATCCATACAGGTTTAACGGAACAGTCGAGGAGTGTAAAGAGTACTCGTTAAACAGATTGAAGGAAATTTTGGAAGAACACGGTGAGGAAGTTGCTGCAGTTGTTATGGAGCCCTTAGTCCAGGCAGCTGCAGGGATGATTGTCCACCCGGAGGGCTTTTTAAAGGGAGTCAGGGAGCTCTGCGACGAGTTTGGAGTTTTACTAATTTTAGACGAGGTTGCAACGGGATTCGGAAAGACAGGAAAGATGTTCGCATGTGAGTGGGAAGGTGTAGTTCCAGACATCATGGCAATATCTAAGGGATTAACTGCCGGATACATGCCGTTGGCAGCTACACTTTCAACTGATGAAGTTTACAGTGCCTTTTGGGGAGGAGACTACGGCAGCGGAAAAACGTTCTTTCACGGACACACCTTTACAGGAAATCAGCTTGGCTGCTCCGTTGCCTTGAAAAACTTAGAGCTCTTTGAAGAAAAGGATTGGCCAGAAAGTTTACGAAATAAGATTGATTATCTCCACAAGAAACTCTACGAAGAACTCTCGGAATTGAAACACGTTGGAGATATAAGGGGAAGGGGATTTATGGTAGGAATTGAGCTTGTAAAGAACAAGGAAACGAAAGAGAGCTTTAGCTGGAAGGACGACGTTGGAAGACGGGTTTCAAGGAGAATAGTTGAAAAGGGAGTATTTACAAGACCTTTAGGTCCTGTCCTTGTAGTAATGCCTCCCCTTGCAATAAGCAAAGAGGAGATAGACTTTATGATTAGAACCTACAGGGATGCCATTTTTGAGGAGTTGGAACGCTAAATCTCCTCGTTTCCTTCCTCCTCCTTTGTTTTTACTATCAGAATAGGAGATTCAATCTCCTTTATTATGTCAAGGACCTTTCCGACCTTGAAAAATGAGAGGGATTCATCCGTTATTCCAAGAGCTACGAGCTTGATGTTGTACTCCTTTGTATACCAACTGAGACTCTCTGCCAACTCACCTGAAATTAAGGAAACTCTTGTTTTTATTCCCCTTTCCTCAAACTCCTTAGCTAAATCCTTCAATTTCCTGTAGGTTCTTAAGAGGGCATCTACATAACCATCATCAATAGTTCCTCGTAGGGCCTCAATCTTATCTTCAGAATCGTACTCCTCTTTCTCCAAGATTCCCCAGTCTGATGGAATTAAAACGTAAACAATGTGAACCTCAATACAGCCGGCCTCTTTCAATTTTAGAATGTAAGGTTTAACGTTAATACTTGCTCTTCTAAGGTCTACCGGGTAGAGAATTCTCTCAAAAAGCATCACTCCTCCCTATTTTTAACTATTAGAACTGGACACTTGGCATTCCTTATAACGTCAGTTGAAACACTTCCTAAGAGAATTTCAGTTAAAAGGCCCTTTCCGTGAGCTCCCATCACTATTATCTTAACTTTCTCTTTTTCTGCTACATCAACTATCTGCTTCGGGATATTCCCGTATTTTAAGTAAATTTTTACAGATAACCCTTCCTCCTCTAATATCCTTTTCACAGCTTCCAACCTTTCTATCAGTGAAGTAACGTACTCCTGGTCAACCTCAGGAAGAATCTTGTAGAGCTCCTTGTCGTTTAAAAGGTCTGCCCCGTCGGGGAGCTCTATTGAAAGGTCATCAACTACGTGAACAACAACAACCTCCTTTTCTCCAGCCTCCTTTAGTTTTTTAACGTAGTCTAAGGCAAGCTCGGCAAGTGGTGAAAAATCCGTCGAGTAAAGAACCTTTTCAAACAGCGGCATCTCTCCCTCCTTATCCTGTTACAGAAAATTCCTTTGTATCAAATAGAGGTTCAACAGTTAATTCTTTAAATAGTTTACCATTTTTATACAGGGCTACTTTAACCTCCTTTTCACTCTTTGCATCGGAATATCTTGCAACTATCCCTGCAGCTTTTTTTAGAAGTTCTACAGATGGCTCCTCCTTACACCTCAAAATTGCCGTTGGGGATGGAACGTTTGGAACTTTTATAACAATATCCCCCCCCCTTGAGAATTCCTCTAACCTTTTATTCTCTTCTCTATTTCTTCCTACAATCAGTTTACAGTTTCCGAGTCTAAAGTGCCTTCCTATTTTCAGCAGCCTTACGTTTTCCCAGGAGAGCTCTCCGTGTTCCAACAGGTCCTTAACCTTCTTTGAGAAGGAGGGTTCGGTTAAAAGGCACCCCCCAGCTGGTGTAGGAAGCTCCTCAATGTTTACTCCTAACTTTTTTAAAATCTCAGGATACTTCTTCCTTGAACGTCCCCTTATATCAAGGAGTTTTTCCCTGTTGATTACTCCTTCCTTCTCATAATCTGTCTCCGGCAAAAGTTTCCCAGATAGTGGCCTTAAAACTCTACCTTTCAGACCTGAAAGCTTTTCGATTGAGTTAAAGGCTTGAAGGTGTTGAGACATAGGTCTCTGTCCTAAAACCTCTCCAGTTGCGATGATTCCATTCTCTCCTGCAACTTCCTTAACCTTCTTCAGCATGTAGGCCTTACAGTCAATACAAGGGTTGAGGTTCTTTCCATATCCGTAAACGGGACTCTTTAGCATTTCAAGATAGTCATCCCCCGCTTCAACAACTTTAAGCTCTATTCCCAGTTTGTTGGCTAAATCCTGCAGCTTTTCTAAGTCCTTTTCAAAGAACGGGGAAGTAATGTGGACACCCACTACGTCAAATCCAAGGTTCTTCAGCAGTTTTGCCGCAATTATACTGTCAAGCCCTCCTGAGAAGAGGAGGTAGACCTTCTTTCTCTCCATAGACACTCTCCCGATTTGGCCTTAATTTAAAGTTAGGAGATAAAAGAAAAGGAGGAAGGGATGGCCCAACTAAAGCTCAATCTCATAGGTCACGGAATCGACCTAACGGGGGCAATAAAAAACACCTTGGAGGAAAAATTTAAGAGGCTTGAGAAGTACCTGGGAAACGACGATAGGAGAGAGGTCTTTGCAGACGTTATTGTAAACAAGGAGAAGTACCGCTCCTCTGTGGAAATCGTTATCTACAACGTATTTGACCACACGTTAAGGATAAAGAAGGAAACTGACGACCTTTACACTGCCGTTGACTACGTTGTTGACTCTGCGGAAAAGCAGCTACGCCGTTTAAAGGATAAGGTTAAGACAGCATCAAAGAAGGAAGCCCAAAAAACAAAGCAGTTAACTTTGGTTGAGGAAGAGGCCGTTGAGAAGCCCATAGAAATCATTGAGGTTGAGCCCGAGCTCTACAAACCCATCTCTGTGGAGGATGCAGTTGTCCAGCTCCTTGGCTCAAAGAGGGAGTTTGTAGTATTCTGCAATGCCGAAACTGGAAATGCAGCCGTTGTCTACAAGAGAAAGGATGGAAACGTTGGTCTGATAGAGATGCCTTCGTGTAAGTAGGAGGGGGAAGTTTCCCTCCCTTACTCCACTTTTAAAACTGCTAAAAATGCCTCCTGGGGAACCTCAACTTTTCCTAACATTTTCATCTTCTTCTTACCCTCTTTCTGCTTTTCGAGGAGCTTCTTCTTCCTCGTAACGTCTCCACCGTAACACTTTGCTAAAACGTCCTTTCTCAGTGCCTTTACGTTTGAGCGGGCAATTATCTTGTTTCCTATTGCCGCCTGAATGGCAACCTCAAAGAGCTGCCTTGGAATTATCTCCTTCAGCTTATCAACCAACTGCCTTCCCCTCTGGTACGCTTTATCCCTGTGAACTATTACAGAGAGGGCATCAACAGGCTTTCCGTTTATCAGGATGTCAAGTTTAACGAGGTCTCCAGGCCTGTAACCTGCGAACTCGTAGTCGAACGATGCGTACCCTCTTGAAACGGACTTTAACTTGTCAAAGAAGTCAAAGAGAATCTCTGAAAGTGGTATATCGTAGCGGAGCTCCACCCTTTGCTGGTCTAAGTACGAAAATCCCGTTTGGATGCCTCTCCTATCCTGACAGAGCTGCATAACTGGTCCTACGTACTCTGAAGGAGTAATTATGGAAGCGGAAATGTAAGGTTCCTCAATCCTTTCAATCTTTTCAGGGGGAGGCATCTGGGCAGGGTTCTGGACATCAACAGAACTTCCGTCCTTAAGGTAAACCTTGTATATAACACTCGGGGCTGTTGCTATGAGGTTAAGACAAAACTCCCTCTCAAGTCTCTCCTTTATTACCTCCATGTGTAGGAGTCCCAAAAATCCACACCTGAAACCGAAACCTAAAGCTGCCGAAGTTTCAGGCTCAAAGAAGAGGGCAGCATCGTTCAGCTTTAACTTTTCTAAAGCTTCCTTAAGGTTTTCATAGTCGTCCGAATCCACAGGATACAGTCCGGCAAAAACCATCGGCTTTGCAGGTCTGAAACCGGGGCAGGGCTCATCTGTGGGATTTTCGGCATCGGTTATCGTATCTCCTACCTGGGTATCCTCAATGTTTTTAATGTTTGCAGCTATCCAGCCAACCTCACCTGCAGAGAGCTTTTCCGTCTTGACCATATTCGGAGACTGAGTTCCAACCTCTACAACTTCAAACTCCTTGTCGTTGGACATGAGCTTTATTCTCATTCCTGGCTTTATCTCTCCGTCAAAAACCCTTATGTAAGGGATAACACCCCTGTAGTTATCGTAAAAGGAGTCAAAAATCAGAGCCTTTAACGGCCTATTAGGGTCTCCCGATGGGGGTGGTACTTTCTTAACAATAGCTTCAAGAATCTCCTTTATCCCTATTCCCTCCTTTGCTGAGGCAAGTATGGCATCGTCTGGATCCAATCCCAAAACGTCTGCAATCTGCTCCTTTACCCAGTCGGGATTTGCACTTGGAAGGTCTATTTTGTTAATGACGGGAATTATCTCAAGACCGGCATCCAAGGCTAAGAAAAAGTTTGCAATTGTCTGGGCCTCAACTCCTTGAGTTGCATCTATGACTAAAAGAGCTCCCTCACAGGCAGACAGGCTCCTCGAAACCTCGTACGTAAAATCAACGTGGCCTGGAGTATCTATTAGGTGCATCGTGTAGGTCTTCCCGTCATCTGCAGTGTACTTCATTCTAACGGCGTTGAGCTTTATCGTGATTCCCCTCTCCCTCTCAAGCTCCAAAGTATCCAACATCTGCTCCTTCAGCTCTCTTTTAGAAACAGTACCAGTAAACTCAAGAAGCCTATCTGCCAACGTTGACTTTCCGTGGTCTATGTGGGCAATTATGCAAAAGTTCCTAATAAGCTCCTGGTTCATTCAACCTCTCCAAATGATTTTGTCTAAAAATATACGTTTTTAGAGTAATGAGTACAGCTGTTTAGCTCCACTCAAGAGTATTGATTTTCTCCTGTACTCCTCTAAGAACTTTGAACTTTCAAGAAATGCCTCACTTAGGGGTTTTCCCTTTGCAAGTAGTGCCGTTAGTGAAGATGAGAATGCACACCCCGTTCCCCTCACAACCCTACCGTCCCTCCTGTGACAGACCTCAGAAACAAGTTCACCCTCAATAAACAACCTATCACAAACAAGGTCACCCTTCGGAATTCCCTTTACAACTAAATTCTTCCCTCTAACAAAATCTCCTATCAATTTGTATTCATCAACGTTCGGCGTTAAGACGGTTGCAACATCTATCAAGGGAGAAATTACAGAAATCCTGTCTATAAATGACTTTCCAAAGGTAGGTGATAAAACGGGGTCAAAAACAACAGGTACATCCAAACTTTTCAACCTTTCTGCTATTTCTTCATTAACATCTCTATCCCTGTGAGGAATTCCGACTTTTACCCCCCTTACATCAATCTCGTCAAAAATCAGGTCAATCTGCTGTAAAAGGAGCTCCCCATCTGTGAATGAAACCGACAGAACTCCCTTAGTATTCTGTGAGGTGTTTACCGTAATAACGGCAGTTCCCAAAAAGCCAAAGATGTTAAAGGTTCTAACGTCCCTTAGTATCCCTGCTCCACCTGTAGGATCAAATCCTGCAACTGTTAGAAGGAAGTCCTTCATAACATCTCCAATAGTATAATCTGGGTTCAAAGCTAACAAATTAACTCTGGAGAGGCAATGAGGGAAATAGTAAAGGAGAGAGTCTTAAGTGCAGTAAGGAAAATTTACGGAGAGGATGCTGTAGGAGTTCTTGAAAGGGCAACTTTTGAGAAACCTAAAAGGAAGGAGTTTGGAGACCTTGCTACAAATGCAGCGTTTTTGCTTTCAAAGTTGACTAAGCAGTCTCCCACGGCTATAGCAGAAGAGATAAAGAAAGTTTTAGTGGGAAGTGGTGACTTTGAGAGCGTTGAAGTTGCCGGAGGGGGATTCATAAACTTCAGGCTCTCTCAAAAATTCTATATGGAGCTCCTTGAAAAAATAGTTGAGGAGGATTTTTATTTATCAAATATTGGAAAGGGGGAGAGGGTTCTCTTAGAGTACGTTTCTGCAAATCCAACAGGCCCTCTACACGTAGGACACGGAAGGGGAGCCGTTGTTGGAGATGTCCTTTACAGGATAATGAAGGTTACAGGCTACAGTCCTGAAAGGGAGTTCTACATAAACGATGCAGGAAGGCAGATAAGACTTTTAGGAGTTTCAATTTACCTTAGGATAAAGGAGTTAAAAGGAGAAAAGGTAGAGCTCCCCGAGGATGCCTACTCCGGCGAAATTGAAATCTGGGGAAGGAACTACATCAGGGAGCTTGCAGAGAAGCTCCTCAAGTTAAAACCTGAAATTCTGGAACTCCCTGAGGAGGAGGCTGTTAAATTAGCTGCCGAATTTGGGAAGGAGGAGATACTTAAGTGGATTCAGGAAGACTTGAAGGAGCTCCGCGTTGAGTTTGACAACTGGTTCAGTGAGAGGGCGCTCTACGAAAAGGGAGAAGTAGAAGAGGTCTTAGAACTCTTAAAGGAAAAGGGATACGTGTACGAAAAGGATGGAGCCCTCTGGCTTAAGACAACCCTGTTTGGAGACGATAAGGATAGGGTCGTAAAGCGCTCAAACGGTGAGTATACCTACTTTGCCTCAGATATTGCCTACCACTACAACAAAATTAGGAGAGGTTACGACAGAGGAATAGACGTATGGGGAGCTGACCACCACGGCTACATTCCCCGTGTTAAGGCCGCAATAGAAGCACTTGGAAAGAATCCTGATTGGCTTGAGGTTATACTCATACAGTTAGTTAAACTCTTTAAAAACGGTGAAGAGATAAAAATGTCAAAGAGAAAGGGAAACTTTATTCCCCTGAGATGGCTTATGGATGAAGTTGGTGTTGATGCTGTCAGGTTTTTCTTCCTCCTCAAGCGCCACGATACTCCCCTTGACTTTGACATTGACCTTGCCCTCTCCCAAAAGAGTGAGAACCCCGTTTACTACGTCCAGTATGCCCATGCAAGGCTCTGCAGTGTAATGGATAAAGCAAGGGAGAAGGGGTTCTTACCTAAAAAGGAAAACTTAAACCTTCTTAAATCAGAAGAGGAGAGGGAACTGATTCTCAAGGCTTACGGATTCAGGTACGAACTTCAGCAGTCCGCCTTGAAGAGGGAGCCCCACAGGATTACCTACTACTTAATAGATTTAGCCTCATCTCTTCACAGGTTTTACAACAAGCACAGGGTTATTGATGAGGAGAATAGGGAGCTCTCTGAAGCCCGCCTCTATTTAATAGAAGGGATTAAAAGGGTGATTAAATTAGGGCTTGGAATCTTAAATATAAATGCACCGAGGAGGATGTAATGGACGGGGATAGGAGATTTCAGGTGATTTTTGTCGTTATTTCAGCACTGCTTTTTGGATTTGCCTACGGGATAGGTTACTACGTTGGAAAGGGAAAAGGTATAGAAGAGGAAAAAAAGATATGTGAAATTGAGAAAAAACAGATTGTTAAAACACTATCAAGAATTGCCCCTGTATCAAGGCCAGAACCTATTGAGGAGAAAGTTGTTAGTGAAAAAACAGAGGTAGAAGCAGAAAGTGAGAATAAGTCGGAAGTTGCTTCAAATGGAACAGGTTCAAACGGGACAGGAGAGGAGATTACTCAG
This sequence comes from Balnearium lithotrophicum, assembly GCF_900182585.1. Classification (NCBI taxonomy): domain Bacteria; kingdom Pseudomonadati; phylum Aquificota; class Aquificia; order Desulfurobacteriales; family Desulfurobacteriaceae; genus Balnearium; species Balnearium lithotrophicum. The sequence continues at coordinate 21,538 of NZ_FXTM01000005.1, forward strand.
GTTGCACAGGTTACAAGTAATCAAACAGAAGTTGAAAAGACAAAAGAGATAGCAGAAGAAGAGGTTAAAAACAGGGAATCAGAAGAAAAAACTGAAGAGGTTAAAAGTAAAGAGGAGAAAATCGAGAAAGAAGGAGAGGTCAAACAAAACCAGTCTGGTAAGTACTATCTTCAAGTTGGCGTATTCAGAAATAAAGAAAATGCCTTAAAGCTTGCTGAGCGTTTACAAAAATTAGGTTTTAAGCCCAAAACCATATATACCAGCCGTTACGTAAAGGTAGTAGTTGGTTACTTCCAGACTAAGAGAGAAGCTTTAAAGGCCAAAAAGGAACTTTCCTCACATGGAATAAGTGCCATTTTGAAGAGGAGGAAATAGTGATAGACACCCATGCCCATATTCACTTTCCACAGTTCGATGAGGACAGGGAAGAGGTAATAAAGGAGTGTGAGGAAAAGTTAGATGCCGTTATAACGGTAGGTTGCGATTTAGAGGACAGTAAAAGGGCAATCGAGGTTGCAAACTCAAGCAAAAAAGTCTACGCATCTGTAGGAATTCATCCTCACGAGGCAAGGAACTATTCTGAGAGGGACTACGAAAGAATCGTTGAACTTGCCCAGAGTCCAAAGGTGGTTGCTCTTGGAGAAATGGGGTTAGACTTTTACAGAAACCTATCCCCGAAGGAAAGACAGTACGAAGTATTCCACATGCAGGTTGAAATAGCAAAGGAGCTTGACCTTCCTGTAATAATCCACACGAGGAATGCTGCCAAGGAGATGGCAGATTTCATAAAGAAGCACTTTGACGGGGTTAGAGGAGTTATCCACTGCTTTAGCGGTGAAAGAGAGCTCCTTGAATCCGCATTGGATGCGGGACTGTTTATCTCCTACGCTGGCATAGTAACGTATCCAAAGAACAGGGAGTTGAGGGAGACGTTAAAGTACGTTCCATCTTCAAGACTCTTGATTGAAACAGACTCCCCATATTTAGCACCTCAACCTGTAAGGGGAAGGAGAAATAAACCCACCTACGTCGCATATACGGCAATGACAGTAGCAAGAGAGTTGGGACTTTCGTTTAAAGATGTGGACAGAATAACAACCGTTAATGCAAAGAGGCTCTTTAACCTACCTCTAACAGGTGAAGAGGAAAAGAAGAGGTTGGTTTACCAGGTTGGAGATAAACTCTACATCAATTTAACCTCTAAATGTCCCTGCTCCTGTAAGTTCTGTTTTAGGGGGACAGAGGACTACGTCTTGGGATACAACCTACACCTCAAAAGGGAACCTATTCCGGAAGAGTACATGTACAGAATAAAAAACCCGGGAGTTTATAGTGAAATAGTCTTCTGCGGGTATGGAGAAGCATTTGAAAGGTACGAAGCCTTAAAGAAGGTTGCCGAGTGGGTCAAAAAGTTTTCAAAGGATACGCCAATCAGGGTTGATACCTGCGGGTTGGGATATCTGATAACAGAAAACGAGAAAATTTTGGAGGAATTGAAGGGACTAATTGACTCCTTCAGTATCAGCGTTAATGCTTCCAATAAAGAAGAATACCTGAGAGTTGTAAGGCCTAAATTCGGAGAAAGAAGTTGGGACTCGCTGGTAAAATTTATAAAGGATGCAAAGGAGCTTGGATTTAATGTGAGGGTAACTGCTGTTGACTACCCTGGATTTAATAGGAATGAGTTTGAAAAATTTGCAAGGGAGTTGGGTGTGGAGTACAGAATACGGCCATTCAAGAGGTTTAAGAAATGGGAAGAATAGTTAGGTTAACGGTCTCCCTTGAGGAAAAGTTATTTGAGAAGTTTGAGAAGTTTATCGAGGAAAAGGGATACCTCAGCCGTTCAGAGGCGATAAGGGATTTAATTAGGGCTGCCCTAATAGAGAAGGACTTAAAGCCTGAAAGCTTTGCCTTTGGAACGATAACCGTTGTCTACGACCACCACCAGAAGGACTTGGTTGATAGACTAACAGAAATTGAGCACAACTACTTGGAAAACATTATCTCTACAATGCACATTCACATAGACCACCACCACTGTTTAGAGGTAATAGCAGTTAAGGGGAGAGTAAAGGAGATAAAGGAGCTTGCTGACAAGATAACTTCCCTGAAGGGAGTTAAGCACTCAAAGTTAGTATTTACAGGAATTGAACCTTAACTTCACAGGTTTATATTCTCTGTAGCAATCAATTGGGAGGTTAGGATGGCTGGACACTCCAAATGGGCAAACATTAGACATAAAAAGGCAGCACAGGATGCCAAGAGGGGTAAAATCTTTACAAAACTTGCAAGGGAAATTACAGTGGCTGCAAAGGAGGGTGGAGGAGACCCTGAAAAGAATCCACGTCTAAGGGCAGCAATAGAGAAGGCCCGTAAGTTTAACATGCCAAAGGAAAACATAGAGAGGGCTATAAAGAGGGGAACAGGAGAGCTTGCAGGGGAGTCCTACGAAGAGGTAACCTACGAGGGTTACGGACCCGGAGGAGTTGCAATAATCGTTAAGTGTCTAACAGACAACAGAAATAGAACCGCAGCCGAGGTGAGACACGCCTTCTCAAAACACGGAGGAAACTTAGGAACTTCAGGTTGCGTTTCGTGGATGTTTGAGAGAAAGGGAGTAATCCTCATTCCGGCTGAAAACTACGACGAAGAGACCGTTATGATGGCCGCAATTGAGGCCGGAGCAGAGGACGTTGTGAGGGAGGACGATAAGTTTGTAGTTTATACAGAGCCCTCCGAGCTTGAAACGGTCAAGGAGGGGATTTCAAACAGTGGAATAGAGATAGAGGAGGCCAAGTTAGACCTCATCCCAACAACTACAACTAAAGTAGAGGGTGAAACCGCCTTAAAAGTCTTGAAGCTTTTAGAGGTTCTTGAGGACTTGGACGACGTACAGGAGGTTTACTCTAACTTTGATATGCCTGAAGAGGTTATGAATAATGCGTAAACTTTTCCTTACCGCTCTTTCTCTTTCCCTCCTTCCTCTCCCCTCCCTTTCCCATAGCTTGAAGGACTCTGTTTATACCGAGTCTAAAATTCTCCTTGAGTGTTCACTTAATAAAAATTCCTGTGAAACGTTGTTGGACATTCCCTGGGACAAACCGGCCTTTCAGTTTTGGCTCTCCTACTACAAAAATAGGTGGAATAAACTAAAACTGCTTTCACAAATTGACTCATTTAAGCTTTTCTATCCAAAAATTGTTGAAATTTTTAGGAAGGAGGGAATTCCTGAGGACTTGGCTCTCCTATCCATTGTAGAAAGCCAAGGGAACCCATCGGCCGTTTCAAAGGCCGGGGCTGCTGGGCTTTGGCAGCTTATGCCTTCAACTGCAAGAAGGCTCGGACTTAAGGTCAACTGGCTAATCGATGAGAGATTTGACCCTATAAAGTCAACAAAAGCTGCAGCTAAATACCTAAAGGAGCTCTACTCCATCTTCCACAGGTGGGACTTGGCAATAGCTGCCTACAATGCAGGTCCCGGAAGGATTAAGACCAGGTTAAAGAAATTAGGGAATGCAGACTTTTGGGACTTAACGAAACTTCCCGATGAAACTCTCAACTACGTTCCAAAATTTTACGCCGTTCTTTCTGTTGTAAAGGGAAGTAACATACTGAGAAATGGAAGTAAGGAAACACTAGTTACGATAAAAGTAAAAAGCAGAACAACCCTTAGGAGAATAGCAAAAGCCCTAAACGTTCGCTATTCAACGGTAAAAAAGTACAACAGGTTTTTTAGGAGAAACATCGTTCCTCCAAACTACTACATATACCTTCCGTCTAAATCAATAAGAAACTATCACTTATTGAAGTATGCAAAGTCAAAAAAAATCTTTATCTATGTTCCAAAAAGAAGGGAAACTATTACTCTGATAGCGAGAAAGTTTGGAGTGAATCCAAAGCTAATTAGGGAGATTAACAGGCTTAGGAATAACAGAATCTACTTTGGAAAGCCAATAATAATAGTTAAATTAGGTGAAAAAGGAAGAGATGGAAAGAGTTAAGGAAAACGACACAGTTATTCTTTTTGACCCAGAGAAGAAAAAGAAGTACTTCTTAAACCTATCACTGGCAAAGGGAAAGTTCAACACGGACAGAGGAGAGGTCAAACTGAGTGAAATTGTAGGAAAACCCTACGGTTCGAAGATAGAAACCCACAAGGGATTTTCCTACGTAATTCTCCCCGTTTCCATCTATGAGTTTATAATGAACAAACTGAACAGACTGACACAGATTGTTTACCCCAAGGATGCAGGGTACATCCTCTTGAGGCTCAACGTTAAACCTGGGGATACAGTAGTTGAGAGCGGCATAGGTAGTGGAGCTCTTACCTCAGTATTCGCTCAGGCAGTGGGAGAAAATGGTAAGGTTATTAGCTATGAGAGAAGGGAGGAGTTTATAAAGAACGCCCTGTCAAATCTGAGAAAGTTGAACCTTGAAAGTAGAGTTGAGGTAAAATACAGGGATATATCCGAAGGGTTTGATGAGGTTGAATCTGCCGATGCCCTCTTCTTAGACGTTAGAGAACCATGGCTATACGTAGATAAGGCCTATAGAGCCCTTAAAACGGGCCATTTTTTGGGAATTTTAGTTCCTACCGTGAACCAGGTAATTGAAACGCTTAAGGAACTGAAAAAACATCCATTTATGGACGTTGAGGTCAGTGAAATTCTACTTAGAAAGTACAAGAGGGTGCCTGAGAGGTTGAGGCCTGAGGACAGAATGCCTGCCCATACTGCATACCTAATTTTTGCGAGGAAACTTCCAGAGGATGTGAGGATTGAATGGGAGGAGTAGAGCTCTTAAACAAGGCGGGAATATCGGGCTATCTCATACTTCTTCTTTCCATTGTCTCATTGGCCATTGTATTTGAAAAGCTGTACGTATTGAGATTGGGAAAGTTGGTTCCAAAGGACGATTTGAGACTCTTGGTTGAGTTTTTAGGACAGGGAAATATAGGGGATGCTGTAGAGCTTTGTAAGAGAAGGAGGAGCCTCCTTTCGGCGGTCGTTTTCGATGCAATAAAGAACATGGGAAAACAGACGAGGGAAAACTTCCTCCACGCTTTTGAAGTTAGTGCAAGGAGGCACTTCATTGAGCTTGAAAGGGGAATGGCACTACTTGCGATAACTGCAGCAACCTCTCCCCTTTTGGGACTGTTGGGAACCGTTTTGGGGATGGTTAAGATATTTGGAGCTCTGACAGGCGGAACTGGGATGGGAAACCCTCAGGAGCTCTCTGCGGGAATAGCTGAAGCTCTCCTTACAACCATTATGGGACTGATAGTTGCTATTCCAGCAATTGCCATGTACAACATATTTAACAAAAAGCTTGACAAAATAGCTGCAGAAATTGAGGCTGCAGGAGTTCTCCTTGCAAACAACTTCAAAGGCCTGTCATGAAAATAGCTACGTGGAACGTCAACTCAATAAGGGTAAGGCTCCCTTTAGTTATTAACTGGCTTAAGAGTACAAAAACTGACGTTTTAGGAATGCAGGAGGTGAAGGTAGAGGAGGAGCTCTATCCTTTTTCCTACTTTGAGAAAATCGGATACAGGTGCTCCGTTCACTCACAGAAGGCCTACAATGGAGTTTCAACCTGTTCAAAAATTTCACCAAAGGAAGTTTTTAAGGGATGGCCGGACGGAGAGGATGATGAAAGGAGAGTTCTAATAACAAAATTTAACGGATTCTCTGTAATTAACGTTTACGTTCCAAGGGGTGGAAAGAGGGGAACGGAGAGACATGCTTATAAAATCTACTTCCTCACAAAGTTAAAGGTTCTCCTTGAAAATATGTTTTCTCCCGATTACCCCCTAATTCTTTTGGGCGATTTTAACGTTGCCCGCTCAGAAATGGACATTTACGACCCGACAATCTGGAAGAACAGACCGGGATTTATGGACGATGAGAGAGAAGCTTTGGAAGAGCTCCTCTCCTTCGGACTTTACGACCTTTTCAGGGAGAAACACCCAGATGAGAGAAAGTACTCATGGTTTGATATAGAGACGGGAGGTTTTAACAGAAATCAAGGATTGAGAATCGACTACATCTTTGTAACAAAGCCATTACTTGAAAAGTGTTTAGAGTGTGATATTGATTACGAGGCCAGGAAAAAGAGGGAAAATCTCCTCCCATCAGACCACGCACCAGTCTACGCAGTCTTTAATATATAATTCAATCTCCACAAAACCTTGGAGGTAAAAATGGAAGAACTGAAGGGACTCATTGAGGAAGCCTGGGGAAATAGGGAACTTTTAAAGGAAAAAAAGTACCAGGATGCGGTAAGGGAGGTAATTGAACTTTTAGATAAAGGAAAGGTTAGAGTTGCTGAGAGAGTAAGTGTTGGAAACTGGAAGGTTAACGAGTGGGTTAAAAAGGCAATACTCCTCTTTTTCCCAATTTCAGAGATGAAGGTTATGGAAGTAGGACCCTTTGAATACTACGACAAGATTCCCCTCAAAAAGGGCTGGGATAAATTGGGAGTTAGAGTAGTTCCCCCGGCAACTGCGAGGTACGGCTCCTACATAGAGCCTGGTGCTATTCTGATGCCGTCCTACGTAAACATCGGAGCTTATGTAGGTTCTGGTACAATGGTTGATACCTGGGCAACCGTTGGTTCATGTGCCCAAATAGGAAAGAACGTTCACCTATCCGGTGGTGTAGGAATAGGAGGGGTTTTAGAGCCACCAAACGCAACTCCAGTAATAGTTGAGGACAACTGCTTTATCGGTTCAAGGTGCATAATTGTTGAGGGAGCTGTTATTGAGGAGGAGGCAGTCTTAGGCGCTGGAGTTGTAATAACTGCCTCAACGAAAATTATCGACGTTACGGGAGATGAGCCTGTTGAGTACAGGGGAAGGATTCCTGCAAGGAGCGTTGTTATACCGGGAACGAGGGTTAAGAAGTTCCCTTCAGGAGAGTACCACATTCCATGCGCCCTCATAATTGGAAAGAGGAAGGAATCAACGGACAAGAAGACCTCTCTCAACGAGGTTCTAAGGGAATTTAACGTTCCCGTCTAAGGAGGGAGAATTGGAAAAGTTCTACGTGACAACACCTATATACTACGTTAACGATAAGCCCCACTTGGGGCATGCCTATACAACAACAGCTGCAGACGTTATTGCGAGGTTTAACAGGTTTTTGGGAAGAGACGTATTCTTCCTAACAGGTACAGATGAACACGGCCAAAAGATACAACAGGCTGCAGAAAAAAGGGGAATGTCCCCAAAGGAGTTTGTTGATTCACTCGTTCCAACGTTCAAGGAGCTCTGGAAGAGGCTAAACATCTCCTACGACCATTTCATTAGGACGACGGATTCTTATCACGTAAAGGCCGTTCAGCACATCTTTATGAAGTGTTACGAAAACGGGGACATATACTTAGGAGAGTACGAAGGTTGGTACTGTATACCTTGTGAAACCTACTACACGGAAAAGGACTTAATCGATGGAAGGTTGTGTCCAGCATGTAAGAGGGAAGTGGTTAGAGTAAAGGAGGAGAGTTATTTCTTTAGGTTGAGTAAGTATCAGGATAGGCTTTTAAAGTTCTACGAGGAAAATCCTGAATTTATAGCCCCTGAGTTTAGAAGAAACGAGGTTATAAACTTCGTAAAACAGGGATTGAAGGACCTCTCAATCTCAAGGACGAGCTTTACCTGGGGAATTCCCGTACCGATTAACGAAAAACACGTAATATACGTTTGGTTTGATGCCCTAACAAACTACCTTTCCGCTGTTGGCTATCCCGATGATACCGAAAGGTTCAACAAGTACTGGCCTGCGGATTTACACTTGGTTGGAAAGGACATTTTGAGGTTTCACGCAGTTTACTGGCCTGCTTTTTTAATGTCTGCAGGGCTTCCTCTGCCAAAAAGGGTTTTTGCCCATGGATGGTGGACTGTAGAAGGGGAAAAGATGAGTAAATCTAAGGGGAACGTTGTTGACCCCTTTGAGATTGTAGATAAGTTTGGTGTTGACCAAATAAGGTTTTTCCTCTTTAGGGAAGTTCCCTTTGGGCTCGATGGAGACTTTTCATACGAAAAACTTGTCAACAGAATAAACGGTGAACTTGCAAACGACTTAGGGAACCTGTTTAATAGAACCCTATCGATGGTAAAGAAGTACAGGGGCAGTATCGTTCCCGAATCCAAGGGAGAAGAGAGGGAGATTGACGTTGAGCTTAGAGAAAGGGCTCTTTCAACACTTGGTAGAGTAAAAGAACTCATTCCAAAAGGTGAAGTTTCGAAGGCTTTGGACGAAATCTGGAAGTTTGTAGGTTTTGTTAACTACTACATCGATAGGAGAGCTCCCTGGCAGCTCAACAAGGAGGGGAACGAGGAGCTTGACAGAGCTCTCTACAACATGGTTGAGTCCCTTAGGTTTATAACGGCATTTGTCTATCCCTATATGCCGGACTCAGCAGAGAAAATGGCTGAACTCCTGAACCTCGGAAAAAAAGCTGAGGAACTCCGAATTAGTGATTTCAATTCATGGGGAGGCTTTAAACCGGGAACCGAAGTCAAAAGGGGTGGAATCCTCTTTCCGAGAATTGAATACAACCCTGAAACGGGAGAGGTAAGGTTAGCCAAGACAAAGAAAGGAAATTAAAAGGGAGGGTACCCTCCCTTTTATACACTAAGTGCCCATCTCCCAGGAGTTTAGATATCTTATTTGTTCCTCTGTAAGTTGGTCTATCTCTATCCCTAAGGCTTTCAACTTAAGTTCTGCAACCTTCTTATCAATATGCTCGGGAACCACATAAACGTTAGGCTCCAAATTTTTCCCTTCCTTAACAATGTATTCAGCTGAAAGTGCCTGATTTGCAAAGCTCATATCCATAACAGACGCCGGATGCCCCTCAGCTGCAGAGAGATTGACGAGTCTTCCCTCGGCCAATAGGTAAATTCTCCTACCATCGGAAAGTTTGTACTCATCAACAAAAGGCCTAACCCTTCTCTTTTCAACTGCCAAGGACTCTAAAGCCGGAATATCTATCTCAACGTTAAAGTGTCCGGAGTTACAAACTATTGCTCCGTCCTTCATCCTTTCAAAGTGTTCCTTCCTTATAACGTGAATGTTCCCAGTAACTGTACAGAAGATATCTCCTTTTTCAGCAGCCTTTTCCATAGGCATAACCCTGTATCCGTCCATTCTTGCTTCTATTGCCTTGATTGGGTCAACCTCTGTAACTATCACCTCAGCTCCCATTCCCCTTGCTCTCATTGCAACGCCTCTACCGCACCAGCCGTAACCGGCAACAACGAAGATTGAACCTGAAAGAAGCCTGTTTGTAGCTCTCAAAATTCCATCTATCGTTGACTGACCTGTTCCGTACCTGTTGTCAAAGAGGTGTTTCGTCATTGCCTCGTTAACTGCAATAACAGGGTAGCGGAGAGCTCCATCCTTTGCCATTGCTTTCAGTCTAATAACTCCTGTAGTTGTCTCCTCAGTTCCACCAATTACGTTTGGAATCAAGTCCTGGTGCTTCATGTGAAGAGTAGATATTAAATCTGCTCCATCATCCATCGTTATGTGGGGTTTTCTCTTAAGAACCTCCTCTATGTGCATGTAGTATGTTTCCTCGTCCTCCCCCTTTATTGCAAATACGGGAATGTCGTAGTGCTTAACGAGTGCTGCTGCGACATCATCCTGTGTGGATAGGGGATTTGAAGCACACAGGTAAACCTCAGCTCCTCCTTCCTTTAAAGTCCTCATTAGGTTTGCAGTTTCTGTTGTAACGTGAAGACATGCCCCAATTCTAATGCCCTTGAGTGGCTTTTCCTCAACAAATCTCTTCCTGATTTCCTTCCTTAAAACGGGCATGTCCATTTCTGCCCATTCAATCCTGTTCTTTCCCAAGTCGGCAAGTGATAAATCCTTAACGTGAAACTCCACCGTTTCCTCCTAAAAGTTTCTTTATTTTTTCATAGACTTCGGGAAGTCTGTCTATAAGTACCTGCAACTTCCTCCACTCCCTGTAAGGTTTGGCAGGAAACCCTGCATAGACACCTGGCTCCTTCAAGCTTTTTGTAACTCCCGACTTTGCTGCAACCGTTATGTTGTTGCCAATCTCAATGTGACCCGCTACACCTACTTTACCAGCCAACGTAACGAAATCACCAATTTTTGTACTTCCAGAAATTCCAACCTGTGAGACAATAAAGCAGTACTTTCCGATTTTTACGTTGTGGCCAATTTGAACTAAGTTGTCTATCTTCGTCCCCTCTCCAATTACGGTTTCTCCAAGGGTTCCTCTATCTATTGTCGTATTTGCTCCAATTTCTACAAAGTCTTCGATAACTACCCTTCCAACCTGGGGAATCTTGTAGATTTTTCCCTCTTTTTTGCTAAAGGCATAACCAAATCCGTCAGAACCTATAACAGCTCCAGAGTGGATTCTGACAAATTTTCCAATTTCGGAATTATCGTAAATTGTTACATTTGAAAAAATTACCGTTCCATCACCTATCTTACAATTTCTTCCAATAAACGTTCCTGGGAAAATAAAAACGTTACTTCCAATTTCTGTACCTTCACCTATGTACGAAAAGTCACCTATGTAACATTCTTTTCCAATCTTTACATTTTGAGAAATAGTTGCTCTTTCAGAAATTTCCGGCTTTGGGAGATTTTCGGGATAAAATCTCTGAAGGAGCTTGGCAAATACGACGTAGGGCTCCTCGCAGACAACCTGAGGAATTTTTAATCCCTCAATGACACTACCTGTTAAAACTGCCGAGGCTTTTGTTTCCTTGAGGAACCTTTTGTATTTAGGGTTTGTTAAAAACGTTAAGTCACCTTTCTTTGCCCTGTGAATTTCCGAAATTCCCTCTATTTCAACGTTACCGTCACCTACAAGTTTGCAGTTGTACTCCTTTGCTATCTCCTCTAACTTCATTTTCCTGCCTGCTCATTGTAGAGCTTGATTATTCTATCTGTTAAATCGTACTTCTCATCGGCAGCTATTACTCCTGCCTCCCTCACCTCAACAATCATAGGAATGTTCTTTTCCTTTCTGTAGTTTTGAATGAGTTTTACAACTTCCTTAATAATTTCGGTTGTGTACTTCCTCTCTAAGTTGGCAACCTCCATCTGAGCATCCTGCTGAAATCTCTGTAAATCCCTTATCTTCTGCTGAAGCAAATCCTCCTTCTTCTCCTTTTCCTGCTTGCTCAGAACTGGGCTTTGGAGTTCCTGCTTAATCTTCTCAATCTCCTTCCTCATCTTCTCTATTTTGCTCTTTGCCTGATTAATCTTTGACTCTATTAAGCTCTTTGCCTGCTTACCTTTATTTGATTCATTGATAATTTTCTGCATATCCACGTAGTAAACTGCAAAGTTTTTTACATTTAAGTTCTTTTTCTCCGCTGATAGAGAAATATTTGGATTTACAAATGTTGCCAAAAGTAGAGCTGTAACTGTTAAAAGCCCCTTTCTCATAAAAACCTCCATTATTTAGAAGTAACTTCCCATTCCAAAGTGCCACTCTGAGGAGCTCTCTCCGCTCCTCCTGTCAAGCTTCCAACCCAAATCGAGCCTGATTGGTCCCATCGGTGTTAAAACCCTGAGTCCTATACCGGCAGACTTCCTCATATCGCCCAATTTATACTCGTCCCACCAGCCGCCACCTACATCGATGAAGCCTATGAGCCTCAACATCCTTGTTACATCGTAGCCTAATTCAAAATTGAAAATTAACTCCCTGTTTGCACCTTCAGGGTCACCATTTCTGTCCTTAGGACCGGCCTCACCCCACTTGAATCCCCTAACGCTCGTATCACCTCCAACGTAGAACCTATAATCAATGGGAAGTTTACTCGTATTTCCAAAGGCATCTGCATAACCTACTTTCGCGTGGACCGATGCAATGAAGGGGAGCTCCCAATCAACAGGCAGGTCGTTAAAGTTAAAGTAGTAAGCATACTCACCAACTAACTTGTAAAAGTCCTTATCCCCACCTAAGAAGTTTCCTGCCAACTGAGTGGTTAATTTAAAGTAATCCCCTTTATGGGGTAAGAACTTATTATCCCTTAAGTCCCTTGAAACAAAAAAGGTTGACATTCCTATTGTTTCCGTTCCTTCCTCATCCTTGACAATTTCAGGGGCATCCTCATCGATATCCGTAATCTTGTCCCTCTCTATCAGGTATCCCAATCCTACCTTCCAGTCCTCCCACAGTCTCCTACTTACGAGAGCTGAAACACCTGTCTTTTTCGAAGTGTACGTAAAGTACTCATACCTATTGTTGTAAGCACTCGTAGAGAGAGTCTGCGGTCTATCCAGCCACCACCTGTGGTTGTAGTTGATGTAGAAGTCCAAAACCCTTGAACCAAACTGTAGGTTAACAGAGCCTGAGTCTCCCGTTCCAAAGAGGTTACCCTTTGAAACACTTACCATTCCAACAAGCTTTGAAACAGAACTGTAACCTGCTCCTACTGAAAATACTCCCGTCAATCTCTCCTTAACATTAACTTTTACATCAACTTTGTTGCTCCCTCCTACTACTTTTGGCTTAACATCAACATTTTCAAAATATCCTGTATTGAACAGTCTCCTAATAGACCTTTCAAGGCGTACCGTGTTGAATATCCCAGTTTCGTAGAGGTCCAACTCTCTTCTTATTGTTCTGTCTCTCGTTGCAACGTTACCGGTTATGTTAATCCACCTAACGTAGGCTCTTTCTCCTTCATATATGTAAAAAGTGACATCTGCCGTATGTTTTTCCCTGTTGAGGGAAACCTCTGGAGATACATTTGCAAATATAAAGCCAATCTCTCCGTACTTTCTAACGATTTTCCTTTTTAGTTTCTCAATCTCCTTCTGGTTGTACCTCTTACCGGGGCGAATTCTCTTATCCAACTTTAGAAAGTCCTTTGAGGAGAACAGTTTGTTTCCAACAAACCTGATTCTGCCAAACCTGTAAGGCTTTCCCTCTCTAAGTATCCTGTAAACTACCTTGTAGCAGGAGTTACCCATACTGACGACTTCTGGTTCTCCTATCTCAACGTCCAAGTATCCCCTTTCCTTGTAGAGCTCCTCTATCCTCTTAACGTCCTCCTCAAGGTTTTCCCTTGAAAGGGGTGCATTAAACCTCAAGTGGAGAATGGATTTCTCCTTTGTTAGAAGGACATCTTTTATATCACCGGAGCTAATCTTTTTATTTCCCTTAATTTCTATCTCACATACGTTTGCTTTCCTTCCTTCGTTTATAATAAACGTAACAACAGCCCTTGTGGGAGAAATCCTGTCTATTGTATAGTAGACCTCAGTTCCGGGGAAACCTTTCTTGAGGTAAATCTCCTGGATTTTCTCCTTTAGAGTATCCAAGTACTTGTAATCAAGAGGCTTTTTAAGTTTAGTCTCCTCTCCCTCTTCAGTTACAAGTCCCAGTTCTTCCTTCAGTTTTTTACTCGATATGGACGAGTTTCCCTTGAATACAATATCCGTGATAATGGGTTTCTCCTTGACAAAGTATCTTAAGATAAGTCCCCTCTTTCCTTCCTTTACATCGACAGATATGTTTTCAAAATACCCCAATTTAAAGAGTCTCTTTATGTCTTCGGATACTGCTTTAGGGGAAAATTCCCTTCCAGGTTTTTCAGATATGTAGTAAAGAATCGTACTTTTGGGAACGGATTCATTACCTATAATTTCAACTTTTTCTATAATTTTTTCCTTCTCTGTAGCTTGAGAATATCCGGAAAAGGCAGTGATTAACGTTAAAAACAGTACTATGATTAGCCTCAATTCCACCCCCGATTCTAATCGTCGGTGCTAATAATACCACACCTCCTTGGCAGAATAATAGAAAAGCAAGAGCCCTTTCCCTCTTCACTTTCAACCCTTACCTTTCCCCCTAACTTTTCTACGGCTAATTTAACGATTGATAGACCTAATCCCGTTCCTCCCATTTTCCTTGACCTTGACTTCTCTACTCTGTAGAACCTCTCAAATATGAAGGGAATGTGTGACTTTGGAATTCCAACGCCGGTATCACACACTCTCACTTCATCCTCATTCTGGTGTTTTATGTAGGTTATTTCAACCCTTCCCCCATCTCTGTTGTACTTTACTGCATTGTCTATTAAATTCTTGAGTGCTGCATGGAGGAGTTTTCTGTCTGCACAAACCTCAGTATTTTCATCAACGTTGACAGAAAATGTTATACCTCTTTTCTCAGCTATTTCCATTAGATGGCTTGTAATACTGTTTATAATTGGTAAAAGTTTCAATTTTTTCGGCTTTAACGTTAAATTTGTGCTTTCAAGGAGGGAAAGGGTTATAAGGTCTTCGATTAACTGTTCCATGTATTCTATCCTCTCCTGAGCTTTTTTTATGTATTTAATCGCCCTTTCGTTTCTTCTACAAACATCCTCTAAAGTTTCTAAGGATATCTTAAGTGCTGCAAGTGGGGTTTTAAGCTCATGAGAAGCATTAGCTATGAAGTTCTTCTTTAAGTTTTCGTACTTTCTCATCGGTGTCTGGTCAATTAGGAGGAGAACTTTTTCATCGAGGTCTGAACCAAAAATAACTTGAACGTATCTATCGTTAATTTTCTTATCGTTCCATACTCTGTAACTTTCGTTGAAGGCCTCGTTTATCAGTGATACTACGTCGAAATTTTTTATTACCTGGTAAAAAAATTTGCCTGTATCGTTCTCATCTATTCCAAGGAGTTCCCTTGCAAACCTGTTTGTAAATACGATTCTTCCGTAAGGGTCCATAATAACAATTCCTTCCTTTATAAGGCTGAGAGCTCTACCAAGTAACTTTGACCTATCTATGTATTGAGCTTTTTTTTCCTTTTTCTTTTCCTCTCTAACCCTGAAAAGGACTTCTTCCCTCTTTCTCTTTTCCCTAACGGCAATTCCCATGAAAATTACCATGAGAAAAAAGGAAAAGAGAAAAAGCGCTAAAAAGAGCCCACTCAATACCTCTGTTTGTTATCGTCTAAAGAATAGTTTATCATTAACTTAAAAATTTTCCTTATTTTGGGAGGAATTATGGCTGTTAGAGTAGCAATTAACGGTTTTGGAAGAATTGGGAGAAGTTTCTACAGAATCGTTCACAACGACCCTGAAATTGAGGTAGTTGCAATCAACGATTTGACAGACGCTCCTACCCTTGCACACCTCTTAAAGTACGACTCTGTCCACGGCAAGTTTGAGGCCGAGGTTACGTGCGATGGAGATGAGCTTGTTATAGATGGAAGGAGAATAAAAGTCCACGCAGACCCGAATCCCGAGGAGCTTCCATGGAAAGATTTAGAAGTTGATGTTGTTTTAGAGGCCACGGGAAGGTTCAGGGATAGGGAAGGAGCGGGAAAGCACCTCAAGGCTGGTGCTAAGAGAGTTGTAATTTCAGCCCCGGGGAAAAATCCCGATGCTACCTTTGTTATGGGTGTTAACCATAGGGAGTACGACCCTGAAAAGCACAGAATCGTCTCAAACGCCTCCTGTACAACAAACTGTCTCGCACCTATTGCAAAGGTTCTACTTGAAAATTTTGGAATAGTTTCCGGATTCCTAACTACTGTACACGCCTACACGATGGACCAGAGACTCTTAGATGCTCCCCATAGGGATTTAAGGAGGGCAAGGGCAGCGGCCGTTTCAATGGTTCCAACAACAACAGGAGCAGCAAAAGCTGTAGGTCTTGTTATTCCAGAACTTAAGGGGAAATTTAACGGAATTTCCATAAGGGTTCCAACTCCTGACGTTTCTCTTGTGGATTTTGTGTGCGTTTTAGAGAGGGAAACGACGATTGAGGAGGTGAACGGAGCTCTTAAAGCTGCTTCAGAAAATGAGCTAAAGGGAATTCTTGCCTACTCTGAGGAACCTTTGGTCTCAATTGACTACCTTGGGAATCCCCACTCATCAATTGTTGATGGACTATCAACGGACGTTATAAATGGAAACTTGGTAAAGGTAATTGCCTGGTACGACAACGAATGGGGATATTCAAATAGACTTGCAGATTTGATTAAGTACATGGCTAACGTTGGAGTTTAAGGGGGAAAATTCCCCCTTTTAAATAACGTTTAAAAATAAAGTTTTTCCACAAGGTTTCCCTTGCTATCTTCCACTTCCTTATGATTGGGTCTTCATTCCTATGTTTCATTGGCAGATAATGAATAATCCTATCCATTACAGGAACAGCAATACCACCTAAGGAACTCTTTTTAACAAGGTAACTGTTTGGAGCAACAACAGATACTCCAAAAACAATTAAAGAGCATATAAGAATTCCTCTAAAAATTCCAAATAAGAAACCTAAGATGTGATTGATAAATCCCAAGTTCGTTTTATTTACCAGTCTATTTACAGAAAATGCAATGTACTTTGTAATTAAAAATAGGATAAGAAAGATAAGTAATCCCGATACAAATACCTCTCCTGTTTGAGGTTGGGATTCTGAAACTATAAATTTCGCTACCGGATGAGCGAAAAGGTATGAAATGTAGATATCTAAAATAATTCCAGCTATTGAGATAATTTCCTCAATAAATCCCTTGTTAAATCCCCTTACAAAGTTCCATCCTAAAGTAACAATTATTAACCCGTCAAGGACGTTAAGAGGTGTTAAGTCCATTCTACCTCCAGGCTGAGATCTATCCACCTTGCAGCCGTTACGATTTTACTCGTTGAAACGAAATCCACAGGTAAATTCCTGATTTTTGGAAGCCTATCTATCGTTATTCCACCTGAGAGCTCTATTCTTACTTCCTCCTTCTTCTCCTTTATCCTTTTTACACCTTTCTCAACGTCCTCATCCCTCCAATTGTCAAGCATAACTATATCAACGAGCTCAATGACCTTTATTAAATCCTCTATCTGCTCCATATTTTCAACTTCCACCTCAATCTTTGTAGTTACAGGAATGTTTTTAGAAATTTCCCTTACAGCCCTTTCGATACTTCCAAATGCCTTAATGTGATTGTCCTTTACCATAACTGCATCGTAAAGGCCAAACCTGTGGTTGAGAGCTCCTCCAACCTTAGTTGCATACTTTTCAAGAACCCTTAGTCCTGGGGTTGTCTTCCTCGTATCAAGAAGCTTAATCTTTGAACCCTTTAACCCATCTACATACTTCCTTGTCTCGGTAGCTATTCCTGAAAGCCTTTGAACAATGTTTAAGGACGTTCTTTCTCCCGTTAGAATTACCTTTAAGTTTCCCTCCATCTCACAGATAACGTCACCCTTCTTAAAGGGTTTTCCCTCCTCAATGTACCAATTAAAAGAGATTTCCTTAGATAGAACCCTGTAAACCATTTCGAAAAATGGAGCCCCGCAGAAAATTCCGCCTTCCTTAGCTATTAGACAGGCCTTACCTGAAATGTCTGAAAGGGAGGAGGTGGTAATGTCTCCCAAGTAACCTAAATCCTCGTTTAAAAAGTTTAGAATTAAGTTTTTAACGTAGAGCTCATTCATTAAAACCCTCCGGAGGAAGTATGGTAAATATACCCAATATAATAACCTTAATCAGAATATTTTTAGTTCCGGTATTCATCATGTCCGTATTCTACGGAAAATTTAAAGAAGCTTTAAGTATTTTCTTCTTCGCAGCCTTAAGCGATGCACTGGATGGATTTTTAGCGAGAAAGTTCAACAAGGTAACAATGTTGGGAGTAATATTGGACCCCCTTGCCGACAAGGCACTTATAGATTCCGGCTATTTCCTTCTCTCCTACACGGGAAAGTACATTCCTATCTGGCTAACAGTTATAGTTTTAAGTAGGGACGTTTTAATACTAATGGGAAGCTGGATTCTTTCAATCTTTAACAAAATGGATAGGATTAAGCCTACCTATTTAGGAAAGGCTACTGCATTTCTGCAGTTCTTCACACTTCTTGCAACCCTTCTAAAACTCAACTGTGGTTTTCCAAATGGTAGTATTTTAGGTGTACTGTTTTTTACCACTGCAATTTTTACAGTTGCTTCAGCTCTCCAATATACCTATAGGGGGATTAAGGAGCTAAACGGTGCGTAACTATCTTACCGAAATTTATCTTACATCAACGGTAATTCTCCTTCTAATTTTACTATTTCTGTTCGAACCGGCCCTCTTGCCATTCTTCATCGCTTCTGCAGTAGCCTACGTGTTCTATCCGGTTTTCCTCTTCTTTAACAATTTAACGGGAAATAGAAGGAGATTCTCAGCGTTTTTGACTTTACTCACAATGTTTTTAGTCCTTTCCTTTGCACTGTTTATTCTGATTCCATCGATAATTGAGCAGATTCAGAGTTTCCTAAATTTCCTCCCAATCCTGTTTGAAAAATTGGATTCATTCTTTATTAAATTTTTCGGCAAGCATTTCCCACTTCTACACCCGTTCAAACTTACAACATTGAAGGAAATAATCAACGAAATTTATCAGAAATTTGGAACTATTCCAATAGCAAACCTAATTTCAAAACTCTTTTCTGGATTTTTTTCTGCAATATCAATTATTATTAATCTGATTGTTATTCCGTTCCTCACCTACTACCTTCTCATAAATTCCAGAAAAATTGTTAGAATTTATCTGTTAATCGCTCCCTGTTCAATTCAGAAGGAGTTAAAACTACTCCTCCAGAAAGTCCACAGCTCCCTTTCAAGCTATCTAATAGGCCAGATGGCAGTTGCCCTCTTTGTCGGTCTCTACATTGCAATAGGACTCCTTTTTGTCGGTATCAAGTACTCACTGCTCATTGGCTTTGTTGCAGGAGTCCTCAACATGATACCTTACGTGGGTTTCTTTTCAGGCCTTGTACCATCACTACTCCTGGCTATCTTTGACAACGGAACACTTGAAGCAGTGATTGGAGTTCTTACAGTCTTTTTAACGGAGGTGGGGCTCGAAAATCTCATATATCCGTTAATTATGAGCAGAACAACGGGAGTCAACCCTATACTCATCCTACTCTCCATATTCTTGGGAGGTTACTTAGGCGGTCTTTTAGGTATTGTAATTGGAGTTCCCTTAGCTGTTATTTTGGTTCCCATTTTTGAAAGCTTTATAGAAAAGAAGGAGAGGTTAAAGAGTGCTTGTGGGAGTAACGGGTAACATCGGTTCCGGGAAGTCAACTCTATGTAAATTTTTAGAACTTGAGGGCTTTCCTGTATTTTATGCAGACATCATCGGAAAGAGGGCCTTATACAGAGTGAAGGAAAAACTGTTAGAAACCTTTGGTAGTGAAATTTTCAAAGAAAAAGGGGAGATTGATACTAAAAAGATTTCAAGTATCGTATTCTCCTCACCGAAAAAGTTGAAAACTCTTACAGAAATAACACACCCGTTGATAAAAGAGGAAATATTGAGAATAAGGGACGAGTTTTCTGACGAGGTTGTATTTGTTGAAGCTGCAGTTCTAATAGAGGCAGGCTGGATGGATATCTGCGATAAAATTGTTTTGGTTTTTGCATACAGAGGACAGAGAATTCTAAGGGCTTCGAGGAAGTTTGGCTTAAGGGAAACTTTAAGGAGGGATTCCCTTCAAAAACCCTACAGTGAAAAGTTAAAATATGCCGACTACTTAATCTGCAATACGGGGGATTTAATCCACCTGAAGGAGCAGACAATTTCCCTACTGAAGGAGCTCCAATGAGAATTTTACTGGTGGGAGATGTTGTAGGAAGGCCGGGGAGGAGAGCTCTCCACCTCTACCTTGAGGAGAACAGGAATAAGTTTGACGTATGTATAGCAAACGGTGAAAACGCAGCAGGGGGATTTGGGTTAACAGAGAAGATTGTCAATAAGCTACTTTCTTACGGTGTAAACGTTATAACTGGGGGAAACCACACGTTTGACAAAAAGGAAATTTACCAGTTCATAGATAAGTATCCGATTCTAAGACCGGCAAACTATCCTGAGGGAGCTCCGGGAAGGGGATTTCTAACCTTTGATTTTGAGGGTACAAAAATCTCAGTTATCAACCTCATGGGTAGGGTATTTATGGAGTGCCTCGATAACCCATTTAGGAAGTTCGATGAAATTTACGAGAGTAACGAAGCGGATATCGTTATTGTTGACTTTCACGGTGAAGCATCATCTGAGAAACAGGCCTTTGGGTTCTACGTGGATGGGAAGGCAACTGCCGTATTTGGAACCCATACACACGTTCAGACCTCAGACCTGAGAAGGTTACCCTCAGGCACCCTATACATAACGGATGCCGGAATGTGCGGAGCTCTCAACTCAGTAATAGGGATAGAACCTAAAGAGGGAATAGAGAGGTTTGTTAAACAGTTACCTGTAAGGTTCAAAGTTCCAGAGAAGGCTGAACTCATTCAGTTCTGCGGTGTTCTCTTTGAAGTCGACGACAGATTCAGAGTAGTTAGGTATGAGAGAATTTACGAAATATACGAGAGGAGAGAGGATGGCAGTTATACTAGACGGGAAAGCCCTATCTAAAAAGATAAGAAACTCTTTGAAGAATGAGGTTAAGGAACTGAAGGAAAAATTTGGAAGACCTCCCTCTTTAGCAGTTGTACTGGTTGGAAACAACCCTGCAAGTGAAATTTACGTGAGGAACAAGATAAAGGCCTGCAGTGAAGTGGGGATAGATTCCATAGACAGAAGGCTTCCCGAGACGGTAACACAGGAGGAGCTTAACTCCATTGTAAAGGAGCTGAACGAAGACCCCAACGTTGATGGAATAATCGTTCAACTTCCACTTCCCAACGGTCTGTCCTGCAGGGAGGTTGTCAACTACATATCACCTGAGAAGGACGTTGATGGCTTCCACCCCGTTAATGTTGGAAAGTGTACTTTGGGGCTGTACGACCAGGGACTAATGCCGTGCACTCCTGCAGGCGTTATGAAGTTTTTTGAGGAGTACAATATCCCACTACAGGGAAAGAACGCAGTAATGGTTGGTCACAGTAACATAGTCGGAAAACCCCTTGCAAATATGCTGATAAATGCAAATGCAACGGTTTCTGTCTGCCACGTCTATACTAAGGACCTTTCCCACTACACAAGGTACGCAGACGTACTCTGCGTTGCTACAGGTGTTCCAGGCCTAATAAAGGCAGACATGGTTAAGGAGGGAGCTGTAGTCATTGATATAGGAATCAGCAGGGTAAATGGTAAGATTGTTGGTGATGTCGATTTTGAGGGTGTAAAGGAGAAGGTCTCAGCAATAACTCCAGTTCCTGGAGGAGTAGGACCTATGACGATTACGATGCTCCTTTACAATACGGTAAAAGCCTTTAAGATGAGGAACGGTATTTGAAGGTAATCCCCTACGTTGATAACGAAAAGTGTATCGGTTGTAAAATCTGTGAGGAGGTTTGTCCTCACGGAGTATTTGTCATGAGTGAGAGCAAGGCAGTGGTTATGTATCCCGAAAGGTGTAACGGTTGTGGTCTCTGTGTGGAGAACTGTCCTGTCGATGCCATAACGTTGAAGTGGACAGACCTGTAGAAGGAGAGAAAAATGATTTTTCTACTTAAGTCCATTTATCTTTACTCAATTTCTCTGTGGGTAGGAGCTCTCTTCTTCTTTACTGCAGTTGGAGCTCCATTGGCATTTAGAGTACTTCCCAAGGAGGAGGCTGGAAAGTACACAGGAGCCGTCTTTCCGAAGTACTTCTCCTTAGGATACATTTTTGGAATTTTAGCCCTCCTCTCGTTCTACCTTTTGGTCAGGGAAAATTTAGGAGTTGTTTCTTCAGTAAACCTACTAATTTTGATATTGATGAACCTGTCCAACTTTATAAACGGCCTGTTAATCGTTCCAAAGGCGGGAATTCTAAAGGCTGAGTTTTACATGACGAAGGAAAAATCCCTTTACGACAGATTTTTAAAACTCCATGCAGTTTCAATGGCCCTAAACGGAATAAATGTTATTTTAGGCCTTATGTCTGTCGGTTTAACCTCTCTCTACTTAACATTTTAGGGGAAGCAATGACTTTAAAGCAGTACTTTTACTCAGTTGTTGTAACTTCAATTGTTTTAGCCGTTTCCCTCTTTGCCCTTCAGAACTTTCAGGATGTTGAGGTTACAATTCCATTCATCGGTGTTTTTAAAACAAAGCTCTTTGTTGTTATAGTTTTCTCCTTTTTTTCCGGATTTTTAACTGCCGGATTTCTCTCACTCATATTTAAGATTTTTTCAATTCCTTCAAACATAAAACGAAAAAGGGAAAAGAACGTTGAGGATAGACCAGTTTCTAAAGGTAGCGAGAATAGTAAAGAGGAGAAGTCTGGCAAAGGAGCTCTGTGACGACGGCGTAGTTAAGGTTAACGGAGCTCCAGCCAAGCCCTCGAGGGAAGTAAAAGTAGGAGACGTTGTAGAGGTTGATACGATAAGCAGGTTTTTAAAGTTCAGAGTCCTTGAAGTTCCGATTTCAAAGTCAGTCTCAAAGAAAAAAGCCAGAGAGTTAGTAGAAGTTATCGAAGACAGAAAGAAGGATATAAGGGACATTATTGACCTTATATAGGGGTTACAGGATGGGAAGTTTTTTGGAAAGAGTCCTTGAAAATATTGAGGAGAGTCCTGAAAAGACGGCCTTTGTTAGGAAGGAAAATGGTAAATACAGGGAACTAACATTCAGGGACTTTGGGAACCAGATATCAACGTTGGAGGAGCTCCTTAGGGGAATCTCTCCTGAGGACAGGGTTGTCATCTTCATGGAGAATAGACCCGAGTGGGTATCGTCACTCTTTTCTATTCTTTTCTTAGGGGGAATTGCCGTTCCCGTTGACTACCTCCTCACTCCCGAGGAGCTCTTTAACATTTTAAAGGACTCACAGCCCAAGTACCTCATAACAAGCTCTCAAAACTTAAAGACTGCGGAGAAGGCGGTCTCAAACTTGGGCTACCACGTGAGAGTGATAAACGTTGACGATATCGAATGGAGGGAGGGGAAAATTCAGTACAGAAGGAGACGTTTGGACGAGGTAATCCTCATCCTCTACACATCCGGAACCACAGGAAACCCTAAAGGGGTTATGCTTACACTTGGAAACTTAGACCACAATATAAGGGCTGTTGAGAACTTGGGATTTTTAAGGGAGGACGACAGGTTTGTCGCAATACTTCCCTTCCACCATACGTACCCCCTCATGGCAACTGCAGTCCTGCCGGTTTCACTGAAGCTTCCACTCGTCTTTATTGAAAAGCTCACCCCAACAGACATCCTATCAACGGTAAATGAGCAGAACGTTACGATAATGGTGGGAGTTCCCAAACTCTACCAGGTGATACACCACAACATAATGGCAGAAATTAAAAAACTACCTCCGGTAAAGAGAAGGTTGATAGAGGGAGCCCTTAAGCTCTTCAGGAAGGGAGCTCCAACTTCTGTCAAAAGGAGGTTCTTCTCAAAGGTTCACGAGAGGATAGGTAGGAACTTACGGTTTATGATAAGTGGTGGAGCAAAGCTGAGCGAGGATGTCTGGAGAGACCTTGAAGCTATGGGATTTAACATTTTGGAAGGGTACGGTTTGACCGAAACCTCACCTCTGATATCTGTCAACAGGCCCGATAGGAAGAGAATAGGAACGGCAGGACCTCCTGTCGATGAGGTTGAAGTAAAGGTTACGGAGAAGGGAGAGATAATTGTAAGGGGCCCTAACGTTATGAAGGGCTACTACAACAAACCTGAGGAGACCAGAAAAGTCATAAAGGACGGCTGGTTCTACACGGGAGACCTTGGGTTTGTCGATGAGGATGGATTTATACACATAACGGGAAGGACCAAGGAAGTAATAGTCCTTGAGAGTGGCAAGAATGTGTATCCAGAGGATATAGAGATAGAGCTCCTTAAAAGTCCCTACATCTTAGAGGTGGGGGTTTTCTACTCTGATGGAAGGCTCAGAGCTCTCGTTAGGCCCGACTTTGAGCTCTTAGTTGACGAGGGCGTTTCAGACGTTAAATCCTTCATAAAAAAGGAGATAAACAGACTTTTAAGGGGATTTCAGCCCTACAAGAAGATTAAGGAGTTCAAGATTGTTGACAGGGAGCTCCCAAGGACGAGGATAGGAAAACTGAGGAGGTTTCTCCTTCCTAAAGTTTGGGAAGAGGTAGAGTGATGGAGTTTTCAAAGATTCAGGGAACGGGAAACGACTTTATCATTATCGACAACAGGGACGGCAAGTTTGATAAATTCTGCGGAGATTTCCCAGTTGATTCAGTGGTAAGAAAAGTTTGTGAGAGGAGAAGGGGAGTAGGGGCAGACGGTCTTATTCTGATTGAAAGTTCAGAAGTTGCAGACTTTAAGTGGAGGTTCTTTAACTCAGACGGCTCCGTTGCTGAAATGTGCGGAAACGGAGCAAGGTGTGCATCGAGGTTTGCCTACGAAAGGGGAATAGCTCCTGAAAGAATGAGGTTTGAAACGCTGGCCGGAATTGTTGAATCTGAGGTAAGGGGACCTTCAGTAAAGGTTAGATTAACCCCACCTACCGATTTAAAACTGAACATAAATGCGGAGGGGTTAAACGTTCATTACATAAATACGGGAGTTCCTCACGTTGTTGTACTTGTTGAAAGGTTAGACCAGATTGACGTTGAGAAGTTGGGAAGGAAACTGAGGTTCTCAGAGGTCTTCTCTCCAAAGGGTGCAAATGTCAACTTTGTTGAGGTAATGTTGGATAGGATTAGAGTAAGAACTTACGAAAGGGGAGTTGAGGGGGAGACGTTGGCCTGTGGGACAGGTTCTGTTGCATCTGCAATTGTCTCATCGCTCATCTTTAAACTTAAACCTCCCGTTGAGGTTGAAGTAGGAATGGGAGAGAGGTTAAGGGTTTACTTTGATGGTGAACTAAGGGAGGTTTTTTTGGAAGGTCCTACAGTATGGGTCTACGATGGTAAACTAAGGGAGGAGCTCCTTGGAGGAGCTTAAAAAGTTTGTTGAATTTCTCAACCTCATAGGTTACAACGAAGTTAGATTAAGAGAGAAAACTGGAGATGGGGCAATGAATCCGATTGAGGAACTTGAAAAGCTGAAGGAAGAGGCACTTAAGTGCTGTAGGTGCAGACTCTGTAAACACAGGACTCACGTAGTGTTTGGGGAGGGAGACCCTCAAACCGACCTCATGTTTGTAGGTGAGGCTCCGGGAGAACAGGAAGACCTTCAGGGAAGACCCTTTGTCGGAAGGGCTGGACAGCTGCTTACGAGGTTTTTAAACCTTTACGGCGTTTCAAGGGAGAAAATCTACATAACAAACGTTGTTAAGTGCAGACCACCTAACAACAGAAACCCTGCTCCTGACGAGATAGAGGCCTGCTACCCTTTCCTTGAGAAACAGATAGAGTTAATCTCTCCAAAGGTTATCTTCTGCTTGGGGGCTTTTGCTGCAAGAACTGTTCTGAACCTCCCTGAAAAAACTCCGATTTCAAAAATAAGGGGAAAGGAACAGAGAATAAGAGTAGGTGATAGAGAAGTTACTGTTATACCTACGTTCCATCCGGCATACCTACTTAGGAACAGAAGGGGGGAGCCTGAATTTCAGAAGGATTTGGAAAGAGCTCTTTCAATTGCAGGTTTCCTAAAGTGATGGAAAGGGAAGCTTTAATCGAAAGGGTAAGGAAGGTTAAGGAAATTTTGGATAGGTACTTTCCCGAGGCCTACAAACCAAGGAGAACACCATTAGAACAGGCTGTCTTTACCGTTTTAAGCCAGAACACAACTGACAGACAGGCAGAAAGGTGTTTAGAGAATCTGAAAAATTTGACAGGGAACAGACTCCTGTTAATCAAGGACCTCCCTGAAGAAAAAGTCATTGAGGCAATTAAACCCTGTGGGATGTACAACCAAAAGTACAGAGCTCTCAAATCTCTACTTTTTGACTGGAAGGAGTTAGAGGAAAAGTTAAGGGTTCTTCCAGAGAGGGAGGCAATAGAGCTCCTCAAGTCCTACCCATTTATCGGCTCAAAAACGGCAAGGGTTATACTTACGTTTGGATTTGGAAAGAATACATTTCCAATAGATACCCACTGCAGGAGAGTGCTGAGCAGGTTGGGAATTTTTCCCAAGGACTGGAGTTTGGATGAGATTTCGGAGTTTATGGAGGAAAACTTTTCGGCAGAATTCAACAGGAAGCTCCACTACGACCTGATAAGAGTTGGAAGGAAGTTCTGTAAACCTAAAAAACCAAGGTGTGAAGAGTGCCCCCTTAGGGAAGTTTGCAAATTTCACAAAGTTTAAAAGGGAGAAAATGGAGTTTTACATAGGCTTTGACAGAGCTCTTGAAATTATCTCCTCACAGGAATTTTTACTTCCTTCAGAATTTGCTTCCCTCTTTGACTCGTACGGCAGGGTTTTGAGGGAGAATTTAATTGCAGATAGGGACGACCCGCCTGCCCCGGTTTCTGCAATGGACGGCTATGGAGTGAAGAAGGAAGATATTAAATCAATCCCTGCGAAATTGAAAGTTGTTGGAGAGGTTCCAGCAGGAAAAATTCCTAACATTAAAGTTAGCAAGGGAGAGGCTGTAAAGCTCTTTACCGGCTCCTTAGTTCCAGAGGGGGTTGATACTGTAGTTCCCGTTGAGGAAACTGAAGGCTCGGGAGAGTTCGTCGTTATAAAAAAATCGTATCCACAGGGGCAGAATGTTAGGTTAAGGGGTGAAAACTACAAGGTTGGCGATATTCTTGTAGAAGAGGGAGCTGTTCTGAGAGCCCCAGAGGTTGGAATAGCTGCATCTATTGGAAAACCTTATCTAAGGGTGTCGTCCAAACCGAGAGTAGGAATTATCACAACGGGAAACGAAATTTTAGAACCCTGGGATGATTTGGATTCTATCTCTCAGATACACAATACAAATGCCTATACTCTTTACTCCCTTGTAAAGGAATCGGGAGGAGAGCCTATCTATTTAGGGATATTGAAGGACTCAAAGGATGAAACGGCTGAAAGAATTCACAAGGGAATAGAGACCTGTGATGTCCTCATTACAACCGGTGGCGTTTCAATGGGAGACTACGACTTTGTCAAACAGGTTGTTAAGGAATTGGGTATAGAGGTTCTATTTTACAAAGTAAGAGTAAAACCGGGAAAACCTGTCCTCTTTGGAAAGAGGGGAAGTAAGTTTTTCTTTGGACTACCGGGATTTCCCGTTTCTACAGTTGTTAGCTTCAACCTCTTTGTTCTTCCACTGTTAAGAAAAATTCAGGGAGCAAGGGAACTGTTTAGAAAGAGGGTTAAAGCAAAACTTTTAATGGATTTCAAGAGAAGAAAAGCAGAAAGAAGGGAGTTTGTCAGGGCAGAACTTATCAATAAAGACGGTAAATTTCTTGTAAAACCCCTAAGGAAGCAGGGGTCAGGAGTTCTAACTTCCCTTGTTGGGGGTAAAGTTCTCATGATGGTTCCTGAAGGAATAAGGGAGATAAAATTCGGTAGTGAAGTTGAGGTTGTTCTTATTTAAGGGAGGATGAATGGTTCCTGTAGTTTCCTTTATTGGCTATCACAACTCAGGTAAAACAACGTTTGCAACAGAGGTTGTAAAGATTTTAAAGGAAAGAGGATATAAGGTAGGAGTTCTAAAGTCCACGAAACACAGACAGTTAATAACCGATACTCCTGGAAAGGACTCATTTAAGTACAGGGAAGCAGGGGCTGACGCTGTAGGAATAGTTTCTCCAGATGAATTGGTTTTATTTCAGGATATAGATAGGGATAGTTTAGATCTTAATTTCCTATCCTTTCTGCTCTTTGGCGAATACGATATAGTTGTGTGTGAGGGATTCAAAAATGCCGACGTTCCGAAAATAGAGGTTTTAAAGAAGGAAAACTCCGAAAAACCCCTGTTTAAGAAGGTGGAAAACGTAATAGCCGTTATTTCCGATTTTCCCGTTGAAGAAGGAATTAGGAGATTTAATAGAAATGACTACGATAAGGTAGCAAAATTTCTAATAGAAAACTTTATAGAAAAAGGAACAGAAGGATTTGAGAATGAGGTGGAGCTCTTCATAAATGGAAAGAAAATCCCAATAAAATACTACGATGGAGAAACGCTGAGAGAGATTCTTAACAGTTTTATAAAGCCTTTAAAGGGAATAGAGTATCCTGTTAAGAGAATGGACGTTAGGATTGTTAGAGGGAAGGGAAGGAGAAGTTGAACTCTGATAGCAAATTTTGAAAGGAACCAACAAATTTGACCTTTCCTCTTTCTAAAAAGATGACTCTATCGGAAAGTTCCTTTATTTCAAATGGGTCATGGGTTATGTGTATTACCGTTGTTTTTTCCTTAAGGTCTTTGAGAAAGGGTATTAGTGACGTCTTTGTAAAAAAATCGAGTTGATTCAGTGGTTCGTCAAGAATTAGAAGATGGGGTTTTGAGAGAAGAGCTCTAACTATGGCTACCCTTTGAGCTTCTCCCCCGGAAATTTTGGAGGGTATCTCCTGAAGAATTTCTGAGATTCCAAAGTGTTGAGAAATTTCTTCTATTTCTCTTAGTTTAGGTTTTAGACCTCTCACTTTAAACGGGAAACACAGATTTTCTAAAACGTTCATATGAGGAAAAAGAGAAGGGGTCTGGGAAATATAGGCTATCCTTCGCTCTTCAATGGGAAGGTTTGTAATGTCTTTTCCATTAAGGTAAATCCTTCCTTTGTCAGGTTTTTCTATTCCAGTAATTATTTTTACAGTCATGCTCTTACCTGCACCACTCCTTCCGAAGATGAAAAAGTACTCCTTTTCCTCTACCTCAAATGAAACCGATAGTTCAAACTTAGAGAGCTTCTTTTTGAAGTTGACCTCAAGAAACACGGGAATATCTCCTGTAAGGTAGGGATAGAACGATGGAAAAAATTACCAAACTCAGAAAAGTTACAAGAGCAGCTATCGGCGTTGAGGAACTTAAGCCGTAATTTTCAAAACGCTCGTACATCAAGATAGGAATCGTCTTTGGATAGTAGGCTACTATTAGGAGAGCTCCCATTTCACTCACAGCCCTGGCAAAGGCAAGAACGGCTCCCCTTAAAATAAAGGGAATACTCAGAGGAAAAATTATCAACCTGAAAACTTTAAACGGAGAGGCACCTAAAGTCCTGGCTGTCCAGATTAACTCCCTATTGACAGATTCAAACCCGGCAAGTGATGATGCTACAATGTACGAGATACTGACAAAACACATAACAACAACTATTCCGTAGATAGTATCTACAAACGTTATTCCCAACTTGGAAAGGAGCTCTCCTAAAAGGGACTTTGAATTTAGAAGTTCCAGAAATATTATTCCAACGGCAGCGTGTGGAATTACTATAGGTAAGTCAAAGAGTCCTTCTAAAAATTTCCTTCCTTTAAAGTAGCTTTGAGAGAGAACGTATGCTACAGGAACTCCCAACGTAACTCCTAAAATCGTTGAAAGGGTTGCTCCCTCAAACGTAGTAAAGAGGGCATTCCAAACTTCCCTGTCCTTTAGAGTTTTAAGGAAACTTTCCGTGTTAAGGGAAAAAAGTAGATGAAGAATAGGGAGGATTACAAATAAGAACGATAAGGTAGAAAAGGTTAAGATTAAGAACTTAAAGTAACTTCTTTTTCTCATTTCTTAATTAAAATAGGAGGATACATAGGTTCCTGATAGTTCCTCCTTAAAATTTCTGCTCCTTTTCCTGAAATTATAAAATCTTCCCAGAGTTTAGCCTCTTTTGGATGGGGAGCTCCCAACACGGTAGTAATTCCGTAAACTATTGGTTTTCCCTTAATCAACTTCCCATTCGCCAACTTAACATAAACTTTTGAATAAAAGTCCTTAAACTTGATACTGGATAAGTTTATTTCAGGAGGTAACTCTACAAATTTTAGCTTGTGTTGAAGAGCTACACTTTTGTACTCGAATGCGTAATCTATAGTGCCACTCTCGAGTAATCCTAAGAGAGCAACAGCTTTTGGTCTTATAAAAATGTGATGGTTCGTCTTTAAGCTATTTGGAACGGTAATTAAGATTCCATCCTGTTCCCTTGCTAAAGAGAGATTGGAATTTGACAGGAGACTCTCAAATATTGGCTTTTTGTAGTAAAAATCAGCCAAACTTAAGGCCATAAGAGTTCTGTATCCACAAGGGTCAAGGTTCGGATTTGAGAAACCCCATTTAACATTACTTTTCTTCAGAATCTCGTACCAGTTGTTCTCATTAATTTCATTAGAGTATTTAGAACTATTAGTGTAACAGAGAACGAGTTCGTTTCTTGCGAATGCATAAACGTGGTTTGAGAACTTTGGAAACATCAACTTGGGAATCAATGAATAATCGGCACTTGCAACAACATCACAAGGCTTCTTTAAATCTATTACCTTTCTTATTGCCTGTACACTACCACTCGGTTCAAGTCTTACATCAATTTCAGGATGTAAACGTTCAAACTCCTTCTTAGCAGCCTCAAACGGCACAGTTAAACTGCCTGCATGAAATACTATTAAATTGACTTTATCTGCTGAAAAAGAAGGAAAAGGGAAAATAGCAAAAAATAACAAAATAAAATGAAAATATTTCATCATACAATCTCCTATAAAGCTAAATAAAAATCTATTCTTTCTCCACCTTAATTAAGTGGTGGGAGAGTCCTGCCTTGTCCTTATCAATTCCGAAAGCGTAGGCCATTATCTCCGGTAAAAAGGAGGATGGAACGTTTGGGGGATTTTCCATGTTTGTTTGGTAAATATCAAATGATTTGAAACATAAAGGACAGGGTGTAGCAACGATGTCCGCACCTACTTTTTTAACTCCTCCCAAAATTCTACCAAGCTTTTTTAAAGTCATTGATTTGTCCGTAAAGAAGGCGTGATATCCACAGCAGGCATCTTTTCCCTCAAAGTCATCAACAACCTCAGCTCCTAATGCCTTAAGTATCTCCTGAAGGGAAGATGGGTTGTCACTATTATCTATTGCTATTTCTTTTGGATAGAGAACGTGGCAACCGTAGTAAGCCGCAACTTTCCAGCCTTTTAAAGGTCTCCTTACAGCCTTTTTAATTCTTTCGTATCCTACAACATCCCTGAAAAAGTCCAAAAGGTGATAAATTTTATTTGTTCCTCTGTATTCGAGTCCTTCTTCCCTTAACAGTTCGTTTATCTCATCCCTGAGTTTTTTATTGGTGTCGAGAGCTCTCTTTGCTTTTGCAATAACCATGTAACACGTATTACAAGAAATCAGCATATCTAAACCTTGAGCTTCGGCAAGAGCAATGTTCCTTGCATTTATTGCATAAGATAGTTTTCTGTTCTCCTCATCAATTGTATTCCCACCACAACAGGTAGTTTCCTCTAAAAGGCCAAGGTCAACGTCCAACCTTCTAAAAGTCTCCTTCATCGTTTCAAACATATGGGCATCCTGTCCCTGAAAACAGCATCCTTGATAAAACCCTATCCTAATCACTATTCACCTCCAAAAAGTCCTTTTAACTTTGAAATGAGGCCCTTTGAGCTCTCCCCCTTCTCGTGAACCCTATCAACTATCGTACATATATCGGCCTTGAAGATATCACTGACCATCTTGTCAATCTTCCTAACATGGGAGAAGTCCAAGTCAAGAGCTCTGTCCTCTTTAGAGAGAATTTCAAGGTATATGTCCCTAAACTTCATAAGTCCCTTTGTAGGCTTAGGAACTTCCCACACTTCAACTCCCATCTCCGTATAGGTCTTGGTGAGTTTTTCCCTTGCCTCCCTATTTCCGTAAACCTCTTCAGGCAGGTAGAGCCTGTTAATCTGTCCCGTGGCGTATATCCAATCAACAAAGTGTTTGAGCTTTTTGGCTCCAGGCTTATCAGTAAACCCTTTCTTAACGGCCTGTCCTCTCAAGTTCTGAATGTCCTCAGCAGGCTTTACTCCCTTTGGACAAACGTACAGACACTTCTGACACTGAACACAGCTCCAAAGTCCTCCAGAGATTGAGTACCTTATTCTCTTTTCTTTTGCGGTTTCTATGTCCCTTCTATCAACCTGAAATCTATAGGCCCTTGAGAACGCAAAGGGCCCCCTGTACCTATCGTTGTCGGCAACAGCTTCACATTCGGAGTAGCATGAAAAGCAGAGCATACAGTGAATCTGGTCTTTGTAGGCCTCCAGCTCCTCAGGATAGATAATGCTCTCGTGCATCGGGTCGCTCGGAACAACTCTCGGGTCTGGGACAAGCCACGGAATTAGGGTTTTCATCTTTTCAATTGGTTTATCAATATCAACAACCAAGTCCTTTATAACTCTCATGTGGTTGAGAGGTTCTACTCTCAGAGGCTTTCCTTTCCAGGTCTCAACCAGCTCCTTCATAGGAGTCTTACATGCAAGTTTTGTTTTTCCGTTAACCTTCATGGAACAGGAACCACAGACCTCACTCCTGCAGAAAGCCCTGAAGGCCAAAGTCGGGTCAATGTTGTCCTTTATGTAGAGAAGGGCATTTAGTAATGTACCCTCAACGGGAACTTCATAATCCTTATAGTAAGGAGCTTGGTCCTTTTCAGGGTCGTATCTAAAAACTCTGAGTATTGCGGTTTCCATAACTATCCTCCTTAGTACTTCCTTTCCTCAGGTGGAAACTTCTTGATAACTACAGGTTTCCAAGAAAGTTCGTAAGAGCCATCCTCTTTAAGTTTAATTACAGAGTGCTTTAAGAAGTTTTTATCGTCCCTATTAGGAAAGTCCTTTCTTGCATGAGCTCCCCTGCTTTCCTTCCTCTCTATAGCAGGGACGGCAATAGCAGGAGCCAAATCAACTAAGTTGAGAAACTCAAGGGCTGTGATTAAATCGGTGTTAAACTTTTTACTTGAATCGTAAACTTTTATGTGTTTAGCCCTTTCCTTTATCTCGTAAAGTTTTTCCAATCCTTCCTTCATTGAGGACTCTTCCCTAAATACTCCAAAGTGTTTCATCATAACGTTCCCAAGCTCTTTCCTCAGGTCGGCAATTTTTTCCTTTCCATCAGATTCCATAAGCTCAAGAATCCTTCTCTCATCATCTTTGACCTTTGCCAGTGAAGGAGTTGTCTCAGGAGCTTCATCGGCATACTTAACCGCTTCAAGGGCCGTTAATCTCCCGTAAACCAAAACATCAAGGAGTGAGTTTCCTCCAAGTCTGTTTGCTCCGTGAACAGAAACACAAGCACACTCACCTGCTGCATAGAGTCCCTTAATAGGGGTTCTTCCTAACTTATCCGTATCAATTCCGCCCATTGAGTAGTGAGCCGTTGGAGCAATTGGAATTGGTTCCTTAACAGGGTCAACTCCCTCGTAAAGAATTGCATGCTCTCTCGTTTGAGGAAGCCTCTCGTTTATTTTCTCCTCACCTAAGTGGGTTAAATCCAAACAGATGTAGTCACCATTTGGCCCGCAACCCCTACCTTCATCAATTTCTGTCTGTATAGCTCTTGCAACAATATCCCTTGGAGCAAGCTCCATCTTCTCGGGAGCATACCTTTTCATGAATCTTTCACCTTCCTTATTTCTCAGGTAACCACCTTCTCCCCTTGCTCCCTCTGTAACTAAAATTCCCGTTTTTGCAAGTCCTGTAGGGTGAAACTGAATGAATTCCATATCCTTTAAAGGTAATCCAGCTCTAAGTACAGCTGCAGTTCCGTCTCCCGTATTTCCTAAGGCATTTGAAGTCCTGTTCCAGTAAACCCTTGCATGTCCTCCGGTAGCTAAAATTACAGCCTTAGTCTTTATTAGGTGAACTCCCCCATTTCTAATATCCCAGGCTGTTATTCCCTCAACCCTTTCTCCGTTGTGAATAATTGAGAGGAGAAACCACTCGTTTAAGAAAGTCACATTGTTCTTTAAACACTGCTCGTACAACGTTTGAAGTATGTAAAACCCTGTCTTATCAGCTGCATAGCATGTTCTCGGAAAGGATGCACCTCCGAAAGGCCTTTGAGCTATTCTTCCATCAGGTCTTCTTGAAAAGGGAACCCCTCTGTGGGCTATATCGTATATAACAGCTGCCCCCATTTTACACATTATGTCAACGGCATCCTGGTCAGCTAAGAAGTCGCTCCCCTTTACGGTATCGTAAGCATGGGCCTCAGGGCTATCTCCAACGGAGTGGGTTAAAACTGCGTTAATTCCCCCCTCGGCAGCTCCAGTGTGGGAACGCGTAGGATAAACCTTTGTTATAACTGCAACCTTTAAAATTGTGTTTTCGGCCGTCCAGAGTGCAGAGTAGAGTCCTGCTCCTCCGCCACCAACTATAACTATGTCGTACTCTATCATTAAAAAAACCTCCATATAATTAGATTGTTTTTATTTTATGAATTTTCTCAATCAATACTAATTTTACAAAATTTTTACAATTTATTTAAGCTGACTTTCAGGAGAAAGTTTCCAATTCAAATTCCAATTCTGAAATTAATAAATTGATAGAAATAACTATAAATAAGAGATAAAATCTCACAATAAATGATAATGATAAAGAAAAACTCAGGGAGGTTGTATGCTTCAGTACGACATTTTAATAGTAGGTGCCGGAGGTGGTGGCCTCTATGCGGCTCTGGAAACGAGCAAAAGAAAGGGGCTTAGAGTCGCAGTAATAAGTAAGGTTTTTCCTACACGCTCCCATACGGGGGCAGCTCAAGGAGGAATAAACGCGGCCTTGGGGAACGTAGCTCCAGACAGTCCTGAAAAGCACACTTACGACACTGTAAAGGGAAGCGATTTCTTGGCCGACCAGGACGCTGTTGAGCTTATGTGTGATATGGCCCCAAAGATAATAAGGGAAATGGAACACATGGGTCTTCCCTTCTCGAGGTTAAAGGACGGAAGGATAGCTCAGAGGCCTTTTGGAGGAGCTTCATTTCCAAGGACCTGTTACGCAGCTGATAAAACAGGACATGTCATGCTCCAAACCCTTTACGAGCAGTGTTTAAAAAACGAGGTGACTTTCTTAAACGAGTGGTTTGCTCTCAATCTAATTCACAATGGAGAGAGAATATCAGGAATAGTAGCCATAAACCTTAAAACTGGAGAAGTTGAAGGAATCAGAGCAAAGGCTGTTATTCTTGCAACGGGGGGACATGGGAGAATTTACTGGAACAGAACCTCAAATGCCTTAGGAAATACGGGAGATGGTCCTGCAATGGCCTTAAGGGCAGGAGTCCCCCTTAAGGATATGGAGTTTGTTCAGTTTCACCCTACAGGACTTAGGAGAACCGGGATTTTAGTCACAGAAGGAGCAAGGGGAGAGGGTGGTTACTTAATAAACAAAAATGGTGAAAGATTTATGAAAAGGTACGCTCCAGAAAAGATGGAGCTCGCTCCAAGAGATTTGGTTTCAAGGGCTATAGAGACAGAGATAATGGAGGGAAGGGGATTTAAAGACTCTGAGGGTAACGAATTTGTTTACCTCGATTTGAGGCACTTAGGAAGGGACAAAATATTGGAGAGACTCCCTCAAATTAGAGAACTTGCAATTGATTTTGAGGGAGTTGACCCTATAGAGGAACCTATTCCTGTAAGACCAACAGCTCACTACTCAATGGGCGGAATTGATGCAGATAAGTTTGGAAGAACTCCTCTAAAGGGACTCTATGCAGTGGGAGAGTGCGCTTGTATTTCCGTTCACGGAGCAAACAGGCTTGGAGGAAACTCACTCCTTGATATCGTTGTCTTTGGAAAGATTGCCGGAGAGGATGCTGTTAATTTTGTTTCGGAAGTTAGTTTCTCAGATTTCAGCGAATCTGCGGTTAAGGATGAAGAGAGGAAAATTGAGAGGCTGTTTGAAAATGAGGGGACGGAAAAACTCCATCAGCTCAGGAGTGAACTTTCAGATGCAATGAGTAGAGGTGTTGGCATATTCAGGGAAGAGAAAAGGATGAAGGAAGCCCTTGAGAAGGTAAGGGAGATTAAGGAAAGGGCTAAAAAGCTTAAAGTTTACGATAGAGAAAGGTGCTTTAACACAAATCTCCAGCAGACGTTAGAATTTCTAAATATGGTTGAGGTTGCAGAGACAATTGCCTTTTCGGCCATAGAGAGGAGGGAGAGTAGAGGAGCTCACTATAGAACGGACTATCCGAAGAGGGACGATGAAAATTTCTTAAAACACTCTCTAACTATTAGAAAGGAAGATGGAGAGCTCTCAATCTCCTGGAAGCCCGTAAAGATAACAAAGTTCCAGCCTGAAGAGAGAAAGTACTAAGGGGGAGTTATGGAAAGTAGGAAGGTAACTTTTAGAATAAGGAGGTTTAATCCCAAAAAGGACGAAAAGCCCTACTATCAGGACTTTGAGTTGGAAGTTTCAAGGGGAATGACAATTCTCGAAGCCCTTCAGCAAATTAAGGATACTCAGGAACCAACCCTTTCCTTTAGGGCATACTGCAGGAGTGCAATTTGTGGTTCGTGTGCAGTAAAGGTCAACGGCTTTCCTAAGCTCGCCTGTAAGACACAGGTTTTTAACGAACTTGATAAGTTTCGAACTAATACATTAACAATAGAACCCTTAGACAACATGGAAGTTGTAAGGGATTTAATCGTAGATTGGGACAAGCCTATAGATAAATTGAAAAAAATGAGAACTTACCTTATTCCAAATCCGGAGGTTGTTCCAAGTACTCTGGATGAAGAGAGCCGGGTTTACCCTGAGGAGCTTAAAAAGTTTGATACCTTTACAGACTGTATCCTCTGTACTTCCTGTTTCTCCTCGTGTACAGCCTCTCAGTTGGACGAGAACTACGGAGGTCCCTTCCAACTTTCAAGGGTTTACAGGTTTGCAGTTGACCCGAGGGATGCTTTAGGGAAAGAAAGGTCAAAGGTAGGTTATGCCTTTGATATGTGGAACTGTGTAAGGTGCAACAAGTGTGCCGATGTTTGTCCAAAGCACATATCACCTGTTGATGGAATTATGAAGTTAAGGGGACTCTCTATTGAGGCCGGCCTTAGAAACAATCCCGGTGCAAGACACGTCATGGCATTCTACAAGTCTCTCCTTGATTCTGGAATGTTAAACGAGGTTCTACTTCCTCTGAGAACGAAGGGAATTAAGGGAATTTTGGAAAACCTTCCCGTTGGGATAAAGATGATTTTGAAGGGGAAAGCCCACTCTCCTATTCAAAAGCCGATTTCTGAACACGAGAAATTGGTAAAACTAGTTAAATTAGCCATGGAGTTGGAGGTTTAGGTATGAAGGAGTATGCATTCTATCCAGGATGTGCGGCAAAGGGGGCCTCTAAGGAGCTCTACGAGTCAACTATAGCAGTTTCAAATAAACTCGGTCTAAAACTTAGAGAGCTCCCTCAGTTCAGCTGCTGTGGAGCTGGGGTTCTTGAGGAGGTAAAGGAAGCTGTTGACTTAGTTGTAAATGCCAGAAACATTGCCTATGCAGAGAGGGAAAATTTAGACATCGTAACAGTTTGTAGCACATGCCTTTTGGTCTTGAGGAAGACAAAGTACCTACTTGATAACGATAAAAAACTGAGGGAGGAGGTAAACGAGCTCCTTTCTGAAGTAGGACTTGAATATAAAGGAACGGGCCAGATTAAGCACTTTCACTGGGTTTTACTTGAGGAGTTTGGAGAGGAGGAATTGAGAAAAAGGGTTGAAAAGCCACTTTCAGGAATAAAGGTCTATCCGTACTACGGATGTCATACCGTTAGGCCTTACGATATTTTAGGGTTTGAACCTTCTGAAAATCCGCAGTCGCTAGAGAGGATTATAAGAGCTCTCGGGGCAGAGCCTGTATCCGGAAGGAGAAACTTGGAGTGCTGTGGATTCCATGCCTTTTGGCCGGCTCCAAAAATCAGCATGAGGCTAACGGGACT
This sequence comes from Balnearium lithotrophicum, assembly GCF_900182585.1. Lineage (NCBI taxonomy): Bacteria > Pseudomonadati > Aquificota > Aquificia > Desulfurobacteriales > Desulfurobacteriaceae > Balnearium > Balnearium lithotrophicum. The sequence continues at coordinate 59,202 of NZ_FXTM01000005.1, forward strand.
CAACCTTAAGGATGCTAACGATTTTGGAGCCGACTGTATAGTAACTCCCTGCCCTTTGTGCCACATGAATTTAGATGCAAACCAGAAGAGAGCTCTAAGCGAAGTTGGAGAAAACTTCCAGATTCCCGTTCTCCACTTACCTCAGTTGGTTGGAATTGCCCTCGGAATTGAGCCTAAGAAACTGGGACTCCACAGAAATATTGTTCCTGTTAACTGCTAATGGAGGGATTTTTCCCTCCACTCCCCTTTCCAATATAATTTCCTCAAAATGTAAATACCGGAGGATAGAATGGTTATTCTCCTCTTTCTGACAGCTGCCGTTATATTTGCAGTTGCTTATATAACCTACGGTAGATTTTTGAGAGACAGGGTTTTTAAACTGAAAAAGGAGAATAAAACTCCTGCCCACGAATTTAGAGACGGTGTTGATTACGTTCCAGCCCCAGCCCCCGTCCTCTTGGGACACCACTTTTCCTCGATTGCAGGAGCAGGTCCCATCGTTGGTCCTATAACTGCAGCATCATCTTGGGGATGGTTACCTGCCTATCTATGGGTTCTCATAGGAAACATCTTTATCGGCGGCGTTCACGATATGAGCTCTTTAGTTGCATCAATTAGAAACAAGGCAAAGTCAATTGCAGAAATAGGGGGAATGTACCTTTCAAAGAGGGCTGGATTTTTGTTTAAGCTCTTCATCTGGCTTGCACTCCTCTACGTTGTTGCCGTTTTCATAAACGTTGCTCAGATAACCTTTAACGCCAAGGTTCCGTTGATTGAGGGTGGAAAAGTTGTAGAGCTCCTTCCTATAGGTGGAGGTGTAGCAACGTCTGCACTAATCTACATAGTCCTTGCCGTTATTTTCGGGATTTTAATCTACAGGTTCAATCTATCCTTAAAAGTGACAACTGCAGTTTTTGTCATTTTAGTCTATCTGGCAGTCTACGTTGGACAGCTCTTTCCGATTAACCTTTCCCCCAACGTTTGGAACGTAGTTTTGCTCATATACGTTGCCGTTGCATCGGTTACTCCGGTTTGGATTCTCCTCCAGCCGAGGGACTACCTTTCAAGTTTCCTTCTGTACGGAGCTCTAATTGGAGCTGGCCTTGGGATTCTCCTATCGTTTGGGAAGTTTCAGCCTCACATTCCTGCCTTTTTAGGATTTAACAGCGACATTGGACCACTCTTTCCCCTTCTCTTTGTAGTTATTGCCTGCGGTTCAATTTCAGGATTTCACTCGTTAGTTTCGTCGGGAACAACATCTAAACAGCTAAACAGTGAACCCGACGCTCTAACCGTTGGTTACGGGGCAATGCTCTTAGAGGGAATCGTTGCAGTTATGTCAGTCATCTTTGTCCTCATTCTCACAGTTCCAGAGTTTCAAATTCTGAAGAAGAACGTCGCAGCGATTTATGGAACGGGAGTTGGGAGGTTTATGTCAATTCTTGGAATTCCTGAAAATATAGGTGTTGCATTTGGAATGCTTGCCCTCTCTTCCTTTATACTTACAAGTACAGATACAGGTACAAGACTTGCCCGCTACGTTTTTACAGAATTAACGGGAGTTACAAACAGATTCGTTGCAACGGGGATTTCCCTCATTATTCCAGCTATTTTAGTTTTCCTAAAGTACAAAGACCCCGCTACGGGAAAGGTTCTTCCCGTCTGGAAAGCCCTCTGGCCTGTATTTGGAGCTACGAACCAACTTATAGCGGCACTTTCCCTGTTTGTCGTTATGGTTTGGATGATTAAAACCGGAAAGTACTGGTTTGTCACAGGAATTCCCTCTCTCTTTATGGCAGTTATAACACTCTGGGCTTTAGTTATGCTCTTTTTAAAGTGGAAATTTACGGTAATAGGAGTTGCAGCCCTAATTCAGGTTTTCTTAGCCCTCTGGATTTTTTACGAAGGTTTCTTAGCACTTAAAAAACTTAGAGAGGAGACTTTTAATGGCGGAGGCTAAAAGTTTAAGTGAAAAGGTATTTTTCATCGCAACTGGAATCAGGCTCCACTTAAAGGAATACTTTTTGAGAATTACTGGACTTTTCAAACAATACGAATACTGCATCTCCTTTCCCTCAATTCCTGAGGGTTTAAAGGCTGAGAAGTACTTGAAGGAGTTTAAGGCCGTATCAATTCCAATTCCAAACGAGATTTTTGAAGGTTGTGGAGTAGGTATTTTGGTTAAGGAGGAAGACCTTGAAAATCTGTTAAAACACTTAAAGGAAAAGGGAATTTTAGTTTCCGGTGTATTTAAGAGGGAGGGAGAAAAATTTGTTGAGGTGAAGCGTTGAAAATAGCAGTTTTGGGCTCTGGAAGCTGGGGTTCGGCACTCTCCATCCACTTTGGAAGGAACGAATTTGATGTTGTTCAGTGGTGCAGAGAGAGGGAGGTTTCTGAGGAAATTAACTCCTTTAGGGAGAATAGAACCTATCTTCCCGGATTTAAGTATCCGGAAAGGGTAAGGGCAACTTCCTCCGTTGAAAGAGCTTTAGAGGGTGTGGAGATTGTTTTCTCTGTAATACCAACTCAGTTTACAGCCTCTTTCTGGAGGGACAATAAGGAGCTCCTACATGGAAAATCCTTGGTCTGTGCGAGTAAGGGAATAGAGATTGAAAGTTTAAAAACGCTCTCTGAACTTTACGGTGAGATATTTGGCTCTTTAGAGAACTATTACGTCCTCTCGGGTCCAACCTTCGCGAGGGAAATTGCTTCAGGTCTTCCTGCTGCAGCTGTTGTATCAAATGAAAACTTGGAGAGGGCTCTCAATATAGTTAAGCTCCTAAATACTCCCTCCTTCAGGCTCTATGCCTCGAGTGATGTTAAGGGAGTTGAATTGGGGGGAGCTCTGAAGAACGTTATTGCAATCGCAACGGGAATTTCCGATGGCATGGGATTTGGAAACAACGCAAGGGCAGCACTGATAACGAGGGGACTCCACGAAATTAAGAGGCTTGGAAGGAAATTGGGAGCAAGGGAGGAAACCTTTTACGGCCTTTCGGGAGTCGGCGACCTTGTTCTAACCTGTACAGGAGACCTTTCAAGGAACAGACAGTTTGGAATCTCAATAGCCAAAGGAGATAGGAGGGAAGGAAACTTCGTCGTTGAGGGTGTTTACACAGTAAAGGCCGTTCATGAGCTATCCAAGAGGCTAAACATTGAGATGCCAATATCTGAGGCCGTATATAGAATTATCTATGATGGAGTTGAACCGAAGGAGGTAATAAGGGAGCTCCTTTCAAGGCCTGTAAAGGAGGAAAGCAGTTAATGGGATGTTGCAACTTTGGAAGAGAAGATGAGGAATTTCCGTTTGAAACAGAGGCAGAGAAACTAATAGAGGGAATAAATCCCCAGTGGAAGTTAAATAGAACATTCAGGGTAAGAACAAAAAAGGAGGAAATCAAGAGGAAGCTTGAATCTGTAAGGAATGCACTTATTGGTTTTCCAGAAGAGGGAAAAATCAACTATCTAATATCGCTAATGGAAAGACCTATTCCGGAGGAAAATAGGGATAAATTTTCCTTTATAGTTGATAAATACCTCATTCCCTTTTTAAACAGGTTGGTTTTTTACAGGGTTAACGAGCCGGAAGGGGCTGAGGAGCTTAAGTTGATAATCGAGGAAATTTTTAAAGAGGTTTCAACTTTTAAAAAGAGGTTGAGGGAAAAGGAGATAGAATCTGCTTTGGATGTACTGATTGGAGCTCTATACCAGCAGCTGGAGGAGGGAAATGATTGAAAAGTACGTTTTAGACCTTGATGAGCTTAAGAAGAGTTTTATTGAAATGGCAGATATGTCTAAAAAGATAATAAACGATGCCATGGAATCCCTCATGGAGAGGGACAAGGAAAGAGCAAAAGCCACGTACCAGTACGATAGACTCATTGACCTTAAGGAACTTGAAATTGAGGAGAGGTGCATAAGAATTCTTGCCCTCTACTCACCCGAAGCTGCAGATTTGAGATTGGTTGTTTCCATTCTAAAGAGCATAGTTGACCTTGAAAGAATAGGTGACTTGGCAAGGGATATATGTGAAACGGCAATTAGGCTTTCAGAAGTTCCACCAATAAAGCCCTACGTTGACCTTCCGAGGATGCTTAAAATTGTTTCAGACATGCTGAAGGACTCAGTAATGTCCCTTTTAAGGGGTGATGTTGAGCTTGCAAAGGATGTTATAGACAGGGACGATATCGTTGACAGCTTCTACGAAAGGCTCTTCGATGAACTTGTTGAAATTTCTCGGAAAAATCCTGAGAGTGCTGCAGTTGCCGTCAGACTGATACTCGTAATCAAGTCCTTAGAAAGGGTAGGGGACCACGCAACAAACATTGCAGAGTACGCAATTTACTACAAAACGGGGGATGTTGTTAAGCACAAAAAGGCTCAGGAGTACCTGAAAAAACTTAAAGAGAAGGAGAAGAATGAGAATAGAGGAGATTAAACCTCCAAAGAGCGATGCTCCGAGAATTTTAATTTTGTTTATCCTAATAATCCTAATTGGTATTGCCCTCTTTCAGTCTGTTAAGGTCATAGAGACAGGTGAAGTAGGTGTAAGGTTAAGGCTTGGAAAGATTGATAGAGAGGAACTGTACCCTGGCGTCCACTTCCTCATTCCTATCATTGATAGAGTAGTTATCTTTTCAACGAGGGTGAACAAGATAGACTTTTTGAATGCAAAGGGGAACCCCGTTACGGCTCTGAGTGTTGAGGGACTCCCTGCAAAGTTGGACATAACCGTTCTGTACAGAATAATTCCCGACAAGGCCGATGAAATATACAGGAATTTCGGAACGGACTATGCAGAAAAAATAGTTGTTCCAATTGTCAGGGAAACTGTTAGAAACGTTGTAGCCCAGTACAAAATAGAAGATTTGTATTCAACAAACAGGGGAAAGCTTCAGAAGGAAATATACGAGAGGGTAAAGGAGAAGCTTAAAAGTTCAAACATCGATATCGTTGACGTTCTACTTAGAAACGTAGCCCTTCCTAAAAAGGTTGTTGAGAAAATTGAGGAGAAGCTGAGGGCCAAAGAAGAAGCCGAGAAGATGAAGTACGTTATTGAGAGGGAGAAGTTAGAGGCTCAGAGAAAGATTACAGAGGCAAAGGGTATTGCAGAGTCAAACAGGATAATTTCAGACTCCCTCTCTGAAAAGTACCTCCAGTGGTACTATCTAAAAACACTAAAGGAGCTCGCTTCAAGTCCTAACAATACATTTGTAATAACACCCTACGACCAGAAGCTCATTCCTATGCTCAACCTAAACGGAAAAACAAAATGATTCAGAATCCCCTAATCTTCTTAGGCTATGACTTTGGAATTAATGCCCTGATTTCCTCAATCCTTGCCGGTCTTTCCTGTTCTTTAATCGGTTCCTACGTGGTTTTGAGGAAGATGAGTTTTGCAGGAGCAGGGCTCTCACACGTTGCATTTGCCGGAGTTGCTTTTGGTTTTTTATTGGGAATATCTCCAATACTGTCTGCCTTTCTATTTTCAGTACTGGCCTCTTTTGTCCTATGGTACTTTCAAACGAAGAAGGGACTCCATTTTGATACCACAATGGGAATAATTTTTGCTACAAGCATGGCTTTAGCCGTTATTTTTTTAAGTCTTTCAAAAACTTACGGAGCTGCAGTCCTTTCGTACCTCTTTGGAAGTCCGTTAGCGGTTGAGAAAGTTGATATAACAGTTCTCGCTCTCGTATCGGTAACCGTTTTAATCTTCTACATTCTCTTCTGGAGGGAAATATACCTCATTAGCTTTAGTGAGGAGATTGCAAAGGCATCGGGTTACAACGTTGAACTAATCACTCTAATTATGAGCTTTTTGGTAGCTTCCGTTGTTACGCTCTCTTTAAAGTCCGTTGGAGCTCTTTTAGTATTTTCCCTCTTGGTTATCCCTTCTGCATCTGCCTATAAACTTGCCAAGAGCTACTTTCAGTACATCCTCTACTCAGTTATGTTTGGCCTTCTGTCTGGAGCTTTAGGAATGTTAATATCCTTTTCCTTGGATGCACCTTCAGGAGCCACAATAACCTTGGTTTCCTTTCTGCTCTTCCTCTTAACAAACTTAAAGTCCCAATAACTCCTTTAATTTTAATGCATTAAAGACAGCACTTCCATCTGCAGTGTTGTTGAAGAAGGCGGCTTTCACCCTTGATTTAGCCTTCCTAATCCTCTCTGAAATCTCCCTTAGCTCATCATCGGAGTAGCTACCTCTGTAGAGCTCCTTTCCGTGAAACCTGAAGTAGGAGAGCTCCTCCGTCCCATTACAGTCCCTCAACCAGTTTAAGCCCTCCGGAAAGTATGAACAGACAACAGTTGTTTTTATTTCCTTTAGAAAATCCTTCCAATCGCTGTTTCTCAACTCAACGGAAATCAAAATTCCCTCATTACCGAACCTGTCAATCAAGGAGTTTAGAAACTCCAAATTCCTTTGATTTGGTCTAAAGCTACTTGGAAACTGGGCAAGTAAGCAAATGAGTCTTTCACCTAAAATCTCCTTTACTTCAAGAAAGGGAGAAATGTTTTCATCTGTCAGTTTTCTGTAGTGGGTTATTCCTCGGTAGAGCTTAAAGACAAAACCTAAACTCTCGCCGTCCCTCTTTAACCTTTTCAGGGAAGATTTTTTCGGTAGCCTGTAGAAGGTTGAATTAACCTCTAAACCGTTAAAGTGCTTTGAGTAAAATGAAAGCCACTTACTCTGAGGTAAATCCTCAGGGTAGAAGATTCCCCTCCACTCCCTGTAGAAAAAACCGCTGATCCCTACAAAAACCATCACTGCAGTTAGGGGGGGAGATTAAGCCTCCCCGAAAACTCTCTTGAATATGTAGTCTACGTGCTTGGTGTGGTAGGAAAGGTCAAAGATTTCCTCTATCTCCTCCTTAGATAAGACCTTTCTAACCCTCTCATCCTTTAGAAGGAGCTCCTTAAACTCAACTCCCTCCTTCCAGACCTTCATCGCATTCTCCTGAACAACTGCGTAGGCATCCTCCCTTGAAAGTCCTCCCTTTTCGATGAGAGTTAGAAGAACTCTCTGGCTGAAGATTAGTCCTTTGAGGAGGTTTAGGTTCTTCAACATGTTTTCTGGATAAACAACCAAGTTTTCCATGAGGTTTGCAAACTTCTGAAGCATGTAGTCAAGGGCTATACAGGCATCTGGAAAGACCGTTCTCTCTGTTGATGAGTGGGAAATGTCCCTTTCGTGCCAGAGGGGAACATTCTCCATACCGACTATTGATGCACTCCTTACAACCCTTGCAAGTCCACAGAGCCTTTCAGAGAGTATTGGATTCCTCTTATGGGGCATTGCAGAAGAACCTTTCTGACCCTTTCTAAAGGGCTCTTCAACCTCCCTGACCTCAGTCCTCTGAAGGTGTCTAATTTCTGTGGCAAACTTCTCTATGGAGGATGCCGTTAGGGCAAGGGAGTTAAGAAACTCAGCGTGTCTATCCCTCTGGACAACCTGGTTTGAGGCCTTTGCGTGTCCTATTCCTAACTTCTTACACGTGAGCTCCTCAACCCTTGGGTCAATATTTGCAAACGTTCCAACTGCTCCAGAGAGCTTACCTACAGCTGCCCTCTCCGTTGCGGCCTTTACCCTCTCGTAGTTTCTCCTCATTTCGTCGTACCAAATCGCAAGCTTTAAGCCGAATGTTATGGGTTCAGCGTGTATTCCGTGGGTCCTTCCAACCATAACCGTCATTTTGTGCTCGAATGCCCTCTTTTTTATGGCCTCCATTACCCTTTCAATATCCTTTAGTAGGAGCTCCCCAGCCTGCTTTATTTGAAGTGCAAAGGCTGTATCCAACATATCTGAAGATGTCATACCGAAGTGGAGGTACTTTGCCTCATCTCCAACAATTTCCCTTATGTACGTCAGGAAGGCTATAACGTCGTGGTTTGTTACTTCCTCTATCTCGGAAATCCTCTTTGTATCGAAATCCTTCTCTCCCTTTAGGTATGGTTCAACCTTTTCCTTTATTTTTTCAACGGCCTCCTTTGGAATTTTTCCAATCTCTGCCCAGCTTTCAGCAGCAGCCACTTCAACCTTTAACCAGTTTTTCAGTTTGTTCTGCTCGTCCCAGATTCTTCCCATCTCAGGCAGTGTATAGCGAGGTATCATTCTCTCCTCCTGAATTTTTGAAGGGAATTATATTTCACTCCAAAATCTCCTTAGCCGTTTCTTCGGCAAGTTTTGTGCAATCGTTGACTCCAACTCCCCTGTAGGCATTTGAGCAGAAGTGAAGGTTTCCAATCCTCCTTCCCAATTCAAAAATCCTGTCAACCCTTTCAGAGTGTCCAAGACTGTAGTGGGGAATGCCCTTTTCGTGCTTAAAAACTTTAATAAACTCCGGGTAGTGACGAATCTTCATAATTCTCCTTAACTCCTTCAGAGAAATTTCAACGAGCTCCTCCTCTGAAAGCCCTGCAAGCTCTGGCTGTCTTGCTCCTCCTACCATAACCCTTATGAGTACCTTTCCCTCTGGAGCTCTGTTTGGAAAAACGGAGCTGTCCCAGAGAGCTCCCAAAATCTTCCTACCTTCACTCTTCGGGATTAAAAATCCAAATCCGTCAAGGTCGTGACCCAAACCTTTACTTTGAAAACCTAAGGCAACAACGGAAATTGGAGAGTACTCTATCTGGGAAAGGAGGTGTGAGAGCTCCTCGTTAACGGACTTTAAGAGCTCCGATGCAGAGTAGGCAGGAGTTGAAAGAATCAAGTGTTCAAACTCATCAGATTTCTCCTCTCCTCCTTCTCTCCAGGTAACAACCCAGTATTTTCCTCTTTTTTCAATATTCTCTGTACTTACGCCGGTTTTAAGGTCGTTTCCAAGTTTTTCAGAAAGGGCATTGATAAGGTCGCTAACCCCTCCGACAAAGGAAGTCAAAACTCCCCCCGGCCCTGCAGGTCCAGATGAGGAACCCTTAGACTCCTTCATCTTGGCAATTAATCCCTTTATCAAACCGCCGTACTTTTTCTCCAATTGGTAGATGGCCGGAAATGAAGCCTTCAAGCTCATCCTTTCGGGGTCACCTGCAAAAATTCCTGCAACCATAGGGTCTAAAAGTTTTTCTAAGGCCTCCTCTCCGATTCTCCTCCTTGCAAAGTCTGCCAGCGTTTCGTCTGACAAATCCCTTTTTGGAGGGACAAAAAGTTCTCCAACCAACCTTAACTTTCCCTTCCAGCTTAAAAGGTAGGAGGAGAGAAAGGCAATTGGGTTTTCGGGAAGCCTCACTAACCTCCCGTTTGTATAGATAAACCTCTTTCTTGACTTATCGGAGCTCCTGTAGAGTTTATCCTCTATTCCCAAAGCCTTTACAAGGTTTAAGGTGTAGGGTTTTCCGTCCAAGAATCCGTTTGGTCCCGTTTCAACGATGTATCCCTTCTCGTAAACGGTCCTCATCTTTCCACCGGGTCTCTCTTCTCTCTCAAGAACAGTAACATCAGCTCCGCCCCTTTTTAGATAAAAGGCAACGGAAAGGCCAGAAACTCCTGCTCCTACAACGCAGACCTTCATTTCTACTCCAAATTAGTTTTTTCTTAATTTATTTATTTCTTCAGAGATTGCAGATATTAAAAGGGGGTGTTTGTGGTCCAACTTAACTCTCCTGTAGTCTAACCCTAAATCCCTGGCCAGATTCCCGTACTCAACATCAAGCTCGTAAAGTGTTTCTATGTGCTCAGAAACAAAACTTATCGGAAAAACAACAACCCTTTTAAATCCCTCCTCTCCAATTCTCCTTAACGTTTCCTCCGTTGAGGGTTCCAACCACTCTATGGGGCCAACTTTGCTCTGGTAAGAAATTCTGAACTTGTACTCAGGGAAAGACCTCATGACTTCTGAAATGGTTCTTCTAATCTCCTCGGGGTACGGATCCTTCTTTTCCTCAACAAAGTACTTTGGAAGGCTGTGGGCGGAAAAGAGAACGACCGTTTTATCAGAGGGTAGATTCCTTAACTCCTTTTTTAAAAGCTCCCTTATCCAGTTTAGGTAATTTCTATTTAGAGTCCACGATTTAACGTGTCTTATCTCCGTCTTTCCCTTTAGTAACTTATCCACATCCCTGATACAGGCCCCGACAGTTCCGTAGGAAAATTGGGGGTAGAGGGTTATGTGGTAGAGTTTCTCAACTCCACTTTTTAGAATTTCCTCTGCAATTTTCTCAAGGAGTGGCTCTGAGTAGAGCATTCCTAAAAATGTTTTTAATCCTACATTCTCCTCAACTAACCTTGACTGTTCCACCGAGTTTTTAACCAAGGGGCTCCCTCCCCCTATTGCCTCGTACTGAGGTTTAACCTTTGGAGCTCTGAAAGTTGCTATTAAGTAGGCAAGGGGCTTTTGAAAAATCTTTGGAACTCCAAAGTTAATAAGGTCTCTATCTGAAAAGAGCCTGTAGAGAAAGGGCTTAATCTCTTTTAAGTTTGAGGGAGCTCCCATGTACGTAATTAAAACGGCTTCTCTCATCTACTCTCCAATAATTTTGATAATTACCTTCTTTGGCCTTTGACCGTCAAACTCTGCATAGAAAATCTCCTGCCAGGGGCCGAGGTCTAACTTTCCGTCCGTTATAGGAAGGACCACCTGAAGGTGAACAAGGAGATTTTTCAAATGGGCATCACCGTTGTCCTCACCCGTTCTGTGGTGTTTGTAGTCAGGTCTAAAGGGAGCCAATTCTTCCAGCCACTCCCAGATATCCTCGTGGAGCCCTTCCTCATCGTCCTGAATTATCACGGCTGCAGTCAGGTGCATTGCAGAGACGAGGCACAGTCCCTCCTTGACTCCGGACTTTTTAACTGCCTCCTTAACAGTATCCGTAATCCTTATTAAGTCTCTCCTCTTTTTCGTATTAAAGGTCAAGTACTCTGTGTAGCTCTTCATAGAGGCCTCCTTAAAAATTTGAAAATGATACTACATCGGAACAATTTAAATTAAAAACTTTCAGGAGGAGAAAATGTACTCTGTTGCCATTGTAGGAGGAGGACCTGCAGGACTCTCCTGTGTACTGACACTTGCAGATGGAGCAAGGAGGTTTGACTTTGCCAAAGAGAAGAAGTTTTTAGTTGTTGACAGCGGTTCTTCGGATGTCCTTAAGGCCGTTTTAAACAACGTTCCGGGAGTTAAAAGGGGAACAACGGGAGAGGAGTACTTAAACCTTCTAAGGGCTCAGGTAGAGGAGTTTGAGGATGTTAATATCGTTGAAGGGGAGGTCTGTGAGGTTAACGGGGAGAAGGGAAACTTTACAGTGGTTCTATCGGATGGAAGGGAATTTAAAAGCGAAATAGTTGTCTTTTCAACGGGATTTCACTCCTTCAACGTAAAAACTGAATTGGTTGAAGTTATTCCACATCCAAGGTCTCCAAGGCCTGGAAAGATTGCACTTAAACCGAAAGCAGAGGGAGTTTACATTGCAGGGCTTTCTGCAGGAGAGATAACAATGGTTGCAGTGGCTTCAGGGAGTGGAGTTGACGTAGCTTGCAGGATACTGTCGGATTGGGCAGGAAAGGTTGTTGTAGGCCACGACTCCATCAAGTAGAATATCGGCAATTCCATTTAGGAGAGAGGAAATGAGAATAGGAACGCCTCTATCGCACAACGCTACAAAGATTCTCCTTTTAGGAAGCGGGGAGTTGGGCAAGGAGTTTGTAATTGAAGCAATGAGGTTGGGAGTTGAGGTTATCGCCGTTGATTCGTACCAGGGAGCTCCTGCCCAGCAGGTTGCCCACAGGTACTACGTTGTTGATATGAAGGACGGAAAGCAGCTCAGAAATATCGTTTACAGGGAAAAACCGGACTTTATAGTTCCGGAAATTGAGGCAATAGATACCAACATGCTCATTGAGCTTGAAAAGGAGGGTTTTAACGTCGTCCCTTGTGCAAAGGCAACAAAGATAACTATGGACAGAATTGGAATAAGGAGACTGGCAGCAGAGGAGTTGGGTTTAAAGACCTCAAAGTACAGGTTTGCAGAAACCTATGAGGAGTACAAAAGGGCAGTAGAGGAGTTGGGATTTCCCGTTGTCGTAAAGCCCGTCATGAGCTCCTCAGGAAAAGGACAGAGTGTAGTTAAGAGTGAAGAGGAATTAGAAAAAGCCTTTAAATATGCAAAGGAGAACGCAAGGGGAAAGGGAAATGCCCTCATCATTGAGGAATTCATAAACTTTGATTTTGAAATAACCCTCCTAACAGTTAGAACAAAAAATCAGGGAACACTTTTCTGCGAGCCTATAGGCCACAGACAGGTTGAAGGGGACTACCACGAGAGCTGGCAGCCTCAACCTATGAGCGAAGCTGCCCTTTCTAAGGCAAAGGAGATGGCCAAAAAAGTTACTGATGCTTTGGGAGGGTACGGAATATTTGGCTGTGAATTCTTCGTTAAGGGCGATACGGTTTGGTTCAGTGAGGTCTCCCCGAGGCCCCACGATACGGGAATGGTAACGATGGCAAGCCAGAACATGAGCGAGTTTGAAATTCACCTGAGGGCAATCTTGGGACTTCCCATACACATTGAGCTGATTTCCCCGGGGGCTTCGTACTGCTTCCATGCAAGGACAAACTCTGTAGCTCCATCGTACGAAGGAATAGAGGAAGCCCTTAAAGAGCCGAACGTCTGGGTCAGGATATTTGGAAAGCCAACGACAAGGCCAAAGAGGAGAATGGGCGTTGCCGTTGCAAGGGCTGAAACCGTTGAAAAAGCAAGGGAGAAGGCAAAGAGGGCTGCAGAGTCGATGAGGGTGATAGAGGAGCTCTAAGTTGGAAAAGGTTGCAACCTTTGCAGGTGGGTGCTTCTGGTGCATTGAGGAGGCTTTTAGTAAACTGCCGGGAGTAGTTGAGGTTACTCCCGGTTACTCGGGAGGAAACTCAGAAAACCCTACCTACGAGGAGGTCTGTACTGGCAAAACGGGACACGTTGAGGCAGTTCAAGTTAAGTACAATCCTAAAGAGGTTTCATACAGGGAGCTCCTCATAACCTTCCTGACCTCCATTGACCCGACAGACAGAAACGGCCAGTTTGCAGATAGGGGAAGTCAGTACAGACCTGTTATCTTCTACCACGATGAAGAGCAGAAGGAACTTGCAGAGAAAGCCCTCAAGATTCTTTCGGAGAGTTCCCTCTTTTCAGACCCTATAGCAGTAGAAGTAAGACCCTTCAAAAACTTTTACCCTGCCGAGGAGTACCACAGGAGGTACTTTGAAAGGGAGCCCATGCACTACTATTACTACAAGGAGGTCTCCGGAAGAAAGGCCTACTGTGAAATAGTTTGGAAGAAAAAGGGAGGAAAGGAGCTCCTTGAGAAAAACCTTTAAGGCTTACTCCATCCAGTTTGAATCTTTCCCTTGTGGATTTAAGAAAAACTACTCAAAGTTCCTTACCCTTTTAAACCTGTGTGAGAGGGACTCTTTAGTTGTAGCTCCCGAGGTTTTTCCTACGGGATTTTGCTACAAAAATATTGATGAGGCTGTTAGATTTTCGGAGAAGGTCTGTAACGACCTTATGGGATTTTCCGAAGGCCTTAATCTAACGGTAGTTTTCTCCGTTTTTGAAAGAATTAATGGAAAACTTTTTAATTCGATTAAAGTTCTAAGCAACGGCAGGGAGCTCCTTTCAAGGCCAAAGGTTAAGCTCTTTAAGCCCGGAGGTGAGGGTGAGTACTTTACGGAAGGAAGATTGGAAGACCTAAAAGTCGCGAAAACTCCATTTGGAGTCGTTGCTCCCGTTGTCTGTTTTGAGCTTAGGTTCTTTGAAATTTTAAAGAGACTGAAGGAGCTGGGAGGAGAGGTCTTTACAGTTTCAGCCCAGTGGGGAAGGGCAAGAAAGTTCCACTGGGAAATCCTAATCAGAAGCAGGGCTTTAGAACTCCAGAGGTTTTTCGTAGGAGCAAACGGAACGGGGAAGGAGATGGGAGGGAGCTCTGCGATAGTTGACCCTTGGGGAAGAGTCATTTCAGAGGCCGGAGATTCTGAAGGGATAATTTCTGGAAGTATTGACTTAAAAGTTATCAATCAAGTTGAGAAGAAATTACCACTAAACTAACAAACTCTCTCCTCTAATCTCCTTTCAAACAGCCTTTTCATTCTTTCCCTTAAAAAGTAGTCTATCGTTTCAACCCTGATTTTTATAGAGCCTGACGGCCTGTTCTCGTCAATCTCGTGGAAGGTAAAGTAGGGAGTTCCTGTCTTTTCAACGATTTCCTCAACAACCGAATAGATGGGGGCATCGTGTCCGCACCTGAAGGACGAAAGGTCAAGGAGCGCAATGTTTGGATGTCTTGAGCCGTAGAGAGCTCCCCAGACCTTTTTAGTACTGTTTTCACTGTAGGCCTTTTTCCAGATATCCCTTATTTTAAACGGGTCTCTATCGGGAAATACTCTCTTTAAAAATTCGTCTGTCAAAGGTAGTGAATCTATCGTTAAAATCGGATATCCCAACTTCTGGAGCTCCTCAGTTATCCCGTGGTTTATTCCTGGGTCGTTGTGGTAAGGCCTTCCTAAAACTAAAATTGCTATTCTTCCCTCAGACTCAACTCTCCTTAAAATTTCCTCTCCCAACTTTCTCATCTCACTCTGGTACTCGGATAGAGCTCTAAATCCCTCATCAACAGCCCTGTCGCTCTCCCTTCTTGTCAATTTCAAAATCTCCTTAAAGGCCTCGTACATTTCCCATCTTAGGAGTTCCTCATCGTCAAAGTGCAGGAGAGGGTCAAGGTAGACTATTCCATTCTTTTTAAAAATGTCCTCCTCCTTTGTTAAAACGGACCTTACCGAAATCGGGGTTGCCGTAACTGTAGGACATGCATGGGAACCTTCAGCATCCTTAAACATTCCCCTTAACGTTGCAACCTTTGGAAAGAGAATAACGTCGGGCTTTTTCTTTATCAAATTCCTTATATGTGCAAGGGCAACCTTACTTGGAAAGCATGGGTCTATAGCCCCTCCTCGGAGTTCCTCCCTCACCATCCTTTCAGATGTGTAGTCGGAGAAAACAAAGTTTTCAACCCCTAACGACTCCAAGTACCCCCTGAAAAATGGAGTTAGTGAATAGAAGTTAAGAACTCTCGGAATTCCAATTTTTAACTTTTTCCTCGTACCAATAACTCTTCTTCTGCTTAGAATTCCAAATCTCCTCTCTTCGTAAACTTTTCTAACTGGATAGCTTTCAAAGACTTTCTTAGCTGAAATTTCCTGTAAGTTTGGATTTTCTCTCTTTATTCTGTTGATTTTCTTTACAACTTCTTTCACGTCGGAAATGTCCGTTACAGTTCCCTTTTCACAGGGAGCAATTATGTAGAGTCTATCTCCGGATTGGGTTTTAACGTTAATAAACGTTCTCTGACACCTGTTTGTACAGAAGTTACACCTTGTTGTTTCGTCGCTCTTTACTTCAAAGTCAAGGTTTATAAGCCTGTCAAGGCCTATAAAGGAGGTTCTCCCAGTGTAGTTCCTCATTGCCTCAACGGCAGCTCCAAAGGCTCCGGCCTCACCGGTTATCGGGTGGACTAAAATTTCTGCGTCCGGAACTTTCTCCTTTATGAAGTCGTACTGGGCCTTAACTGCTGCAAGGTTCCTCTGTGTTCCCCCCTGAAGGAGGAATCTCCTTCCAAGTCTCCTAAGGTTCGGTTCTTTAACGACGTAGAGCCATATATTTTTCGGCAGAACCTTTGCAAGGCCCGCCATTATCTCGTGGGGTTCCCATCCAAGCCTTTGAAAGTTAACAATGTCCTGTTCCAAAAAGACAGCACAGCCAAAGTTGAACCTTGGAGCGTACTCTGCCTTAAAGGCAACATCAGCAAACTCTTCGACCCTGTATCCAAATTTTTCCGCCGTTGACTGGAGAAAGTAACCGTTTCCCGCTGAGCACTGGGTATTCAGCTTAAAGTCCTTAACCTCTCCGTTTCTCAGAATCATTACCTTAATGTCCTGACCTCCAACATCAACTATAACGTCAATGTCTTCAAAGAAGTGCTTTGCAGAAATTGTGTGAGCCACAGTTTCAACGACTGCAACATCGGCACCTATTGTCTCCTTTAGCATCTCCTTAGCATATCCCGTTGTCCCGACGGAGAGAATCTGGAGCTCCGCGCCGTTTTCCTCTATCTGTTCCTTCAAACTTCTAACAACCTCTTTAGTATCAGAGAGGGGATTTCCCTTAGAAAGTGTGTAGGCAGTTGCAAGGAGTTCCCCATTTTCATCAATCAAAACGGCCTTTGTTGAAGTGGAGCCTCCGTCTATTCCCAAAAATGCTTTAACTTTCTCTCCCGGTTTAAACTCCCTCGGTTTAAATGGCTTTACCCCGTACTTTTCCCTAAACTCCTCTAAACTCTCCCCCGGCTTTAAGAGTCCCCTCTCCCCAGTTTTCCTCTTTAAATAAACAAGGGACTTCCTAAATTCCAAAAGTCCTTCCATTCCCCTGTAGGGACTCTCTTCGTAGTTTGAGTAGAGAGCTCCACCGATTGCCGCATAGAGGTGTGAGTTTTTAGGAAGGAGTACAGAACTTTCGTCAAAATCAATTCCCTTTTCTCTCCACATCTTTTCAAGGTGGTATTTCCAGGCCTCAACTAATGCCGGAAAGTAGGTGTTTGGACCCCCCAATAGAAGAACGACCGGCCTTAGAGTGTGTCCCCTCGTTAAAACTGCCAAGTTCTGGATGACTATTGCATTGAAGAGGGAAATTAGAAGCTCGTCTGATGGAACACCTGCCTTCTGGAGGCTGTTTATATCGGTTTCTGCAAAGACGCCGCATTTTGCTGCAACGGGATGCACTTTTTGAGGATTAAACCCTACCTTCGTTGCAATCTCAGGAGGGATTTTTAATTTTGAGACGATTCTATCTATAGTGGCTCCCGTTCCGCCGGCACACTTATCGTTCATCGTTGTAACTTTTCTCCTTACACCACCGGCATCTATCCAGAAAATCATCTTTGCATCCTGACCGCCCAGTTCAACAACGGAGTTAACTTCAGGATGAAGAGTTTCAACTGCAAGGCTTACAGCATTTACCTCTTGAACAAACTTTACATTTAGAACCCTTGCAATGTCTCCTCCACCGCTTCCGGTCATAAAGAGCTGAAACTCCTTTCCTGCTATCTCCTCAAATTTTTTAAGGAGCTCTGCTACTTTTTCAGACTGCTTTGCCTCATGCCTTGTATAGTGGCTAAAGACAATTTCATTGTTCTCATTCAGCAAAACGCCCTTAACGGTAGTTGAGCCTACATCTATTCCGGCTTTAAACATTACCCCTCCAAAATTCCTTTAAAAGCGAGATTGACAAGCTCCTCTACTGCCTCATCAATATTTACCTTCCCCTCAACGATTCCCTTTCCTGTTTCTAAAAAAGCTCCAACAATCGCCCTCGATACAACTTGGACGTTGCAACTTCTAACAAGGCCTAACTTCATTCCCGTTAAAAGGGAGTGTTCAACGAGAGAGTAGACTTTTTTGAAAAATTCCTCAATGAGCCTGTCAAACTCAGGATTTAACTTGTGAGGGTGATTGAGAATGAGAAGGGCCAACTCCCTATCTTCCTCAAAGAGACTTAAGAGACTCCTCAAGTTTTCCCTTAACTGGTCGACGGGATTTTCCCTCGGTAGGAGCTTTAACTTTGAGGATATTTCAAGAACAAGCTCCTCAAGAACCCTCTTGTAAACATCGTTTTTGTTTTTGAAGTAGAGGTAAAACGTTCCCCTTGCAATTCCTAAAGAATTAACAATGTCTGAAACCGTTAAATTGTAGAAACCCTTTTCTGAAAAGAGCTTCCTTGCCCTTTTAAGGATTTCCCTCTCCCTTGTTTTCAACTTCTACCCCCTGAACTGACACGTCAGTTCAATACTAATTCCAAAGTGGTAAAATTTCAACCGGAGGGAAGGATGAGAAAGGGCTTACTTTTAGGGATGGTAATTTTCCTATCGGGATGTGTCACCTCAGGGGGAGAGAGGATAAACTCAATCGAAGCACAACTCCAGGTTTTAAAGTTGGAAAATGAGAATTTGAAGAAGGAGGTTTCGGAGCTCCAAAAGAGGCTTGTGTCCCAGAGAGAGGGGTTAGCTAAACTTTCTACTCAGTTTGAAAATTTAAGAGAGAAGAGTTCTCATTTGGAGGTTAATAACATTAAATTAAAGAAAAACATTAATCAAATTTTAATATCTACCAAGAAACTAAAAGATGAACAGAAAAAACAGTTATCTAAAATTGAATCTGAAATTATTAGTCTAAGAAAGAATATCGACTCTTTAAAGGGAGAAATTCAAAATTTGGAATCCTGCTGTAAATCAAATACTGAAAACACCAGCAGTTTAGAGAAAAATGTAAAAGACTTAGAAGTTAGAGTTGAAAAATTGGAAGAAAAAGTTAAAAATTTAAGAATCCCTTCAATTAAAATTGAAAAGGTAAAGCCTAAATAAAAGACTTTATTAAAATAAAGAGTAAGACGAGGGAAGCAATTAGAATGATTGCATTTGAGGTGTAGGAACGTTTATAGGAAGACGCCACCTCCTTAAAGTTACTGCTAAGTTTACTGGGAACTCTCCTTTCCACCTCTTTTAAGAGCTCCTTAAATCCATCTACAGAGTCATCGACGACTGCAAGTTTCCCGTCCTTAGATGAAATAAAGAGGAAATATCTTCTTCCAGGAGTTAATGAAATTTCCTCAATCTCATTCCAATTTATTTTTTTCCTTCCAGTAATTCCAAAAACCTCAATTCCATCGTTAGATACAGTCACCTTTTTCTTCAGGAGAAAGAAAAAGTATCCAACAACGGGAAGGACGAGGAGAAGGAAAACAACGGAGGTAAGGGAGAACTTCCCCGACCTGTAGAGGAGAGCTCCAAAGAAGAGTGAGTAGGAAACAACCAAAAGGGCGTAGGAAATCAGTGTAAACCAATCCGTTCTAAATTCCTTTCTATCCATTTAACCTCTCAATAACTGCCTTTTTAAACCTTTCCAGTCCCTCTACAATATTTTCCATTGAGGTTGCATAGGAAAGCCTCAAATATCCAGGGGAACCGAAAGCTGTTCCGGGAACAACGGCTATCTTAGCCTCCTCTAAAAGGTACTCAGCAAGGTCAAAGTCATCCTTAAATCTACCCTTTTCTATCAGCTCCTTGACGTTTGGAAAGGCGTAAAATGCCCCTTTAGGCATTAGGCACGAAACTCCAGGAATCTTGTTTAATTTCTCAACCATATATCTCCTTCTCTCATCGTAAGCCTTAATCCAGTCGTTCAAAAAGTCCTTTGGCTTAACAAGAGCTGCAACTGCTGCCTTTTGTGCGATTGAATTTACATTTGAAATTGACTGAGAATTAATTTTAATCATCGCATCAATTATTTCCTTAGGACCTGCTGCATAACCAACTCTCCATCCCGTCATTGCAAAGGTCTTTGAAAGGGCATTAATAGTAACCGTAACCTCTTTAATCTCTTCAGAAATAGAGGCAGTGCTCGTGTGCTTAAATCCGTCGTAGGTTAGCTTCTCGTAACACTCGTCGGACGCTATTAAAATTCCCCTCTCTGCACAGAATTTTCCAATCCTTTCCAACTCCTCCTTCGGAATAACTGCTCCTGTTGGGTTGTGGGGAGTACAGATGATTATTAATTTAGTTTTACTCGTAACGGCAGGCTCTATATCCTCCAGTGTTAGTGTAAAGTTCTTTACTTCCTTCGTTTCAACAAAAACAGGTTTTCCCCCTGCAAACTTAACCTGTTCAGGGTACGTAACCCAGTAAGGTTTAGGAATTATTACTTCATCTCCTTCCTCAATCACAGAGAGCATCAGATTAAAGAGAGCCTGTTTAGCTCCGTCTGTTATAACAATTTGCTCCGGTTCGTAGTCAATGTTGTTCTCATTCTTTAACTTGTAGGCAACAGCCTCCCTTAACTCAGGGATACCTGCAGGTGGAGTGTACTTTGTAAATCCCATATCGATTGCTTCCTTTGCAGCTTCTTTTACGTGTTCAGGGGTGTCAAAGTCCGGTTCACCGGCACCAAAGCCTATTACATCAATCCCCTTTGCTCTCAACTCTTTAGCCTTGCTTGTTATCGCCATTGTAGGAGATGGCGACATATTTAAAACTCTCTTTGACAGCTCCATTACGTCCCCCTGTAAAATTGTCGTTGACATTTTACACCCTTATTTATACCTTTCCCACCAATCACGGCAGGAGGAAGAGATGAAAGGGAACAGGTGCCTAACAGCAGAACAGATGAAAGAACTGAAGGAAATCTTGGAAAAGAAAAGGGAAGAAGTTTTAGAGGACATAAAGAGAGGACTTGAGGAGAATGCCCATTCAGAGAGGGAAGTAGGAGACATTGTTGACATGTCAACCGACGAAATTTTGAGAACTTTTGAGATGAGAATCAGGGATAGGGAAGCAAAGTACCTAAAGAAGATAGAAAAAGCCTTGAGGAAAATTGAAGAGGGAACTTACGGGATATGTGAAAACTGTGGAGCATGTATTAAGTACGAAAGACTTAAGCTGAGACCTGTAGCGGAGCTCTGCATAAAGTGTAAGTTAGAGCAGGAGAAGATTGAAAGGAAGTTTGGAGAGGAATAGCTAAAGGGGGGCTAACGCCCCCTCCAACAAACACTCAGCCTACACTTGCGCAGAATGTAACTTCCTCGTTTTCGTTAACAACACCCCTAAAGTGAACGTTCTTTTCAACCCTTTCAGGATTTAACTTATCTACTATGTAATCAAAGGCCTTGAAGGCGTTTTCATGGTCTCCACACGTATAGACATCTATGGCAACGTATCCATGCTCAGGCCAAGTGTGGAAGGATAGGTGAGATTCTGAAATAACAACAACCCCCGTCGCCCCGTAGGGCTCAAACTGATGGTAGTAGGCTGAGAGCTTGTTGAGGTTGGCGTGTTTCACTGCCCCCTCAAAGATTTCTGCCATACTTTCGGCAGACTTAAGGACTTCCGGGTCGCAGCCGTAAAGGTCTGCTACGATGTGGACGCCGAGGGTCTTGGCCATTTTCCTTCCTCCTCTATTTGTGTTTTAATAGAAATTGGCAAAAGTCCTCCCCTTGCCGCGTATAATTATATGCTTAGTTAAGAAAAAGTTAAGGGATATTTGGAGGGGAAAGATAGAAAAGCCCGTTGTATACGTGTTCTTCCTCTCATTCCTTGTTTTAACGGTTAAGGAGCTCCAAACTCCCTACTTTCCACTTCTCTTTCTATCGACCCTTCTAATTTTTCTCAACTACTCACTCAGGTTTAGAGTCAGGGAGCTCCTACCGGGAATAATTTTTGTCGCTGTTCTTTTAGGAGTTTCATCCCTCTTAAGTAGACCTCCTGGAAACCAAAATGTAAGAGAAGTTCTTTGGATTAAGGAGCTCCCAAATGAAGAAAAAGTTGCAGTTCTTGAGGGTCATAAGTACATAAAGCTAAAGGATGACGCCCTTCCCGGTGACAAAGTTAATTTAAACGGAAGATTGGTTGAAAGGAGTAACTTCTCCCTTGAAAAAGTCAGGTATGAACTTTACAGGAAATTGGAGGAAAACATTGACTATCCCATATCCTCTCTCGTTGGAGCGGTTACGTTAGGATTAAGGTACGAGCTTCCCGATTCAATCAAAGGGTACTTTTCCTTAGCCGGCATCTACCACTTTTTAGCAATATCGGGCCTTCACGTTGGAATTGTTGTCGGTTTCCTTTCCCTCCTTTTCAAAACCTTAAGAATAAGAAGGCCTGTGACTCTATCCTCCATCCTAATTCTTCCCCTTATTCCCCTAACGGGCCTCACTCCTTCTGTCTTAAGAGCATACCTCTTTACGTTTCTCTTAGGTTTGGGATTGGAAGGCTACAGAAAAGTAAATCCTCTTTATCTTTTGGGTGTCGTTCTTCTAATAAGCGTTACTTTCACAGAGTTTAACTTGTCTGCAGCCCTATCTTTTTGTGCAGTAGGTGGCATACTGTTAGCACTAAAGGGAAGGGAAAATTGGTGGTTAAAAACGTTAAAAGTTTCCATCTCTCCGGTTTTATTTACACTTCCATTAGTTTTAACCGTTTTTGGAACGTTCAACTTATTAAGTTGGATTAATTCAATCGTTTCAACATTCTTGTTCGTTCCCTTTCTCGTATCCTCATTCGCAGAACAAATTACATTCGGAAAGTCAGAACTTATCAACAACTTAACAGAAAACTTGGGATTTTTCTTTATAGAGAGCTCCAAGTTCCTCTTTAAACTGACAAAGTGGGCAGTTGTTCACTGTGAGGTTCCCCTCTTTATCTCCGGAGCTGTAATGGTTTTAAGCCTCTTTTTAATTCTATTCTCTAAACCGATCTACGGCTTTGTTCCTTCCATCTTATTAATTATCTACTCTCTTATTTTTCCAACCTATATTACTAAAAATGTCTTTATCGATGGAAAGAAGCTCAACTCTTTCTACTTCATATCAACAGAAGGTCAGAGGTATAGTAATTCCAAAATAGAGAGCAACTACGTCCTTCCCT
Organism: Balnearium lithotrophicum; assembly: GCF_900182585.1. Classification (NCBI taxonomy): domain Bacteria; kingdom Pseudomonadati; phylum Aquificota; class Aquificia; order Desulfurobacteriales; family Desulfurobacteriaceae; genus Balnearium; species Balnearium lithotrophicum. Next base: position 81,649 of record NZ_FXTM01000005.1, read on the forward strand.
ACACGAGGGAGCTCCTCTTTAAAAGTAAACTTGTCGATTTAAGGTTGAGGAAAAATTGTTCTAAAATTCCCAAAACAAAAAGGAAGAGAGGTCGGTAATGCTTGAACACCTTGGAGAATTCAAGAGAACCCACTACTGTGGAGATGTAACTGGAAAGGACGTTGGAGATAGAGTAAGGGTTGCAGGTTGGGTTGACTCAACGAGGGACCACGGAGGAGTTGTTTTTGTTGACCTAAGGGACAGAACGGGGAAGGTTCAGGTTGTCTTTTCACCTGAAATCTCCGAGGAAATCGTTGAGAGGGCTAAAAAACTTAGGGATGAGTTTGTGATAGCCGTTGAGGGAGAGGTTAGGAGGAGACCTCCGGGAACTGAAAACCCGAAACTTAAAACGGGACAGGTTGAAATATATGCTGAGAAATTACAAATCCTGAACAAATCCCTTCCGCTTCCGTTCCCTATAGAGGACGATGTAAAGGTTGGGGAGGAGACAAGGTTAAAGTATAGATTCCTTGACTTGAGAAGAAAAAAAATGGCTGAAAACATTATCTTCCGTCATAGACTCTATCAGATTACAAGGAGAGTCTTTAACGAGGAGGGATTTGTAGAGATTGAAACTCCATACCTTACAAAGAGTACTCCTGAGGGAGCAAGGGACTTTTTGGTTCCGAGCAGAATCTATCCCGGTAAGTTCTACGCCCTTCCTCAGTCCCCACAGCTCTTTAAACAGATTCTAATGGTTTCGGGATTTGACAGGTACTACCAGATTGCAAGGTGCTTCAGAGATGAGGACTTGAGGGCAGACAGGCAGCCAGAGTTTACACAGATTGATTTTGAAATGTCCTTTGTAACTGAAAGGGACGTGATGGACGTTGCAGAGAGGCTTTTGAGGGAGCTCTACTCGGAGCTCTTAGGGGTTGAAATTGGTGAAATTCCCGTGATGACCTACGATGAGGCAATGGACAGATTTGGAACGGATAGACCGGACACGAGGTTTGGACTTGAGCTAAAGGAGATTACGGACATTGCCAAGGAGTGTCAGTTTAAGGTATTTAGAACTGTTGCTGAGAAGGGAGGAATAGTTAAGGCTATTAACTTTAAAGGTGGAGCGAAGCTCTCGAGGAAGGAAATAGACGAACTTACAAAGTTTGTTGGAATATACGGAGCGAAGGGACTTGCCTGGATAAAGGTTCTCTCGGAAGGGCTCCAATCCCCAATTGTTAAGTTCTTCTCAGAAGGAGAGATGAACAGGATACTTGAAAGGTTAGAGGCTGAGGTTGGGGATATTCTCTTCTTCGTTGCAGACAAAAAGGACGTCGTTAACCAGGCACTTGCAAACCTGAGGCTGAAACTTGGAAAGATGGCAGGGCTGATTGATGAAGACAAGGTTAACGTTCTCTGGGTTGTAGACTTTCCAATGTTTGAGTGGAACGAGGACGAAAACAGGTGGGAAGCTCTCCACCATCCGTTTACAAGCCCGAAGGAGGAGGATGTAGAGATTCTCCTTGAATCTCCAGAAAAGGTCAGGGCAAGGGCATACGACATGGTACTAAACGGCGTTGAAATAGGTGGAGGAAGTATCCGTATCCACAGGGAGGACATTCAGGAAAAGGTCTTCAAGGTTATAGGCCTTTCGGATGAGGAGGCGAAGGAGAGGTTCGGTTTCCTACTTGAAGCTCTAAAGTACGGAGCTCCACCCCACGGAGGAATGGCTTTTGGACTTGACAGGCTGTGTGCAATCATGAGAAAAGAAGAGTCAATCAGGGACGTTATAGCATTTCCGAAGACTCAGAGGGGACAGTGTTTACTTACAGGAGCTCCAGATACAGTAAGGGAGGAGCAGTTGGAAGAGCTTCACATAAAAATTGAATCTGAAGAGAACGAAGAATAGGGAGGATTCTCTCCTCCCTTTACTTTAAAAACTCCATGTTCATCAAATCCTCTAAAAGTCCCTGTAAATCCTCCTCGTGTTCAACCTCATCCGTCATTATCTGAAGTGCAATGTTGTAGGTAACAGGGTCTATGTCCTTTGTAAATTTAACAATTTTGTTGTAAGTATCTATTGCACACTGTTCTCCCTTAATGTTCTGCTCCAGAATCTGCTTAACAAAGGGATTTTCAGGTGAGTCGTAACCGCAGTTTGTAAGCTCAAACCACTTCTTTGGAGTCAGAACAGGTGTTCCGCCAAGCTCTAAAATCCTCATTGCAAGCATATCTGCATGGCGGAGCTCATCCTGGGCGTGCTGTACAAGTTCAGCAGCAACTGCCGACTTCATAGGTCCCTTAACAACCTTTGAGCCTATCCAGTACTGGTAGTACGCAAGCCATTCATCACAGAGAGCTCTGTTTAGGAGCTCCACAATCCTATCTGCATGTTCCCCAACAAGTTCCCTTGCCTTTGTTCCCATGGTACCTCCTTTCTCCTTTTAATTAAATTTCTCTTACTTCTTCAACTTAATGCCAAAGTTTCTATTTGCAAACTATTCACATTTAGCTCTTCTTATAAAGAGCTCTACCTTCTCCCTATCCTTAATCCCAGGAGCTCTCTCAACGCCGCTGCTTACATCAATGGCGTAAGGATTAACCTCTTTTATAGCATCCCTCACGTTCTCAGGATTTAGACCACCGGAGAGAATCAGAGGAATTTGGGGAAACCTCTCCTTTACAGCCCTTGCTATTTCCCAGTTAAACGTTTTTCCAGTTCCCCCGTAGGAGCTTTCGGAGTAGGTATCAAGGAGGAGAGCTCTAATTTTTCCGATGTAGGGTTCTATTTTCTCAACTTCGTCAATCGATTTAAGCCTGAAAACTTTTATTACTCTTTCCTTTCCTATGTATTCACACTCCTCAGGAGACTCATCTCCATGAAGTTGTGCAAAGTCAAGGTTTGCGTAGCTTAGAATCTCCAAAATTGCATGGAGGTCTTCGTTGACAAATACACCGACCTTGAAAATAAAAGGAGGTAAACCTTGAGTTATCCTTCTCACCTCTTTCGCCTTTATAAACCTCTTGCTTTTTGGATAGAGGATAAAGCCAACCGCATCAGCTCCGGCCTTAACAGTAATTAAAGCATCATTTAAATTTGTTATTCCACAGACCTTCACTCTAACCATTTATTACTCCTCCTTTTAATGTTTATTTATTCTAAACCTTTTCTTATCTGACAAAATTTGTCATAAATCATGACAAAAATTGTCACTTTGTTAAATAAATAGGATTTATTTTTCTACTGCTCAAAAAGTTTGCAGTTTGGTATAAAATTTGCTTATACTTTAAGTTGGAAAACAAAATTTAGGAGGTGTTTTATGAGAAGGGCATTTACACTTGTTGAACTGTTAATCGTTATTGCAATTATTGCAATTCTCGCAGCAATTGCAATTCCTCAGTTCAGTAAGTACAAACAGAGAGCTTACGTTGCGGCAATGAAATCGGATGCTCACAATATTATTGCTGCAGAAGAGGCCTACTTTGCTTCACAAGATAAATATGCAACAGGTGATTTAGTTAACTACAGCAATGGTAAACTTCAATTAAAAGATTCTAATGGAAACGTTGTAGCTGAAGTTCCCCTTTCAAATAATGTTGTGATGTTAAAAGTTGAAGGCAATGAAGCTAACCTTACAGTAACTAAGGATAAAAAAGCTACTTCTGGAAGTGAAGCAATTGCCAGTTTAACTTGCTCTGATGGCTCACCAGGGTACGGATTTGCCCTTGGACATGAATATATGAAAAGTAATAATAATTATGTTCCATATGTTGAGTTTAACTCATGCACTGACAAAGCACCCGTAGAAAAATTACAATAAATCTTAGGCCCCTATTGGGGCTTCTTCTTTTAAAGGAAATTGAAGTAAAATGTTCAAAAAAGAAGGATTCACGTTAGTTGAAGTTTTAATAGTAATTGTAATTATTAGTATTCTAACAACAATAGCTATAGCTTCATTTAAAATATACAAAACTCTTACAAGAAACTCAATTGCTCTATATGACCTTAAAAATTTAATAAATGATGAACTTGCTTACTATTCAATAAATCAGAAATTCGCTCCCTTTTCTGCAGAAGATGTAACTCAAAACGGAATAATTAGAGTAGATGGTTTTGAACACAAGTATCTATCAAAGGATATTAGGGCTGTTGCAAAAGTTAATGGAAGCTATGCGAACTTTTGCACAAAGCATACTTACGGCGATAAAATATACGCATATCAAACAGAAAACGATATGATTTACTGGAAGAAAAGTTCAATAGGCTATCCGTTACAGGACGATGACTGCCCCGATGCAACTCCAAACAACGACTTTGTAGGGTGGCATACGCTGGCTCAAAAACAGTAGAAATCCCCCAAAGATATTCTCAATCCTATATTTAAATCTCCAAAAACTCAAATTAAAAGAGGTAAAGATATGTTTGAAACAAAAATTCCCGAAAGAAGGTGTTCGTTTTGCGGTAGGGGTCAGAATGAAGTAGAGGCTTTAATAACCGGTCCAAAGGGTGTAGCAATTTGTAACGTATGCGTTGATGAGTGTTACAAGATGCTCCATGAGAATGAGGAGAGTAAAAAGGGAGCTCCTGTCAGCATAGACAAACTCCCAACTCCAAAGGAGATTAAGGAGTTCTTAGACCAATACGTAATAGGTCAGGAGGAGGCCAAAAAGATTCTCTCCGTTGCAGTTTACAACCACTACAAGAGGATACTTTCAGGTGGAACTGTTGACGATGTAGAGATTGAAAAGAGCAACATTCTCCTTATAGGCCCGACAGGTTCAGGAAAAACGCTCCTTGCAAGGTCTCTTGCAAAGCTCCTTGACGTTCCCTTTGCAATTGCAGATGCAACAACCCTAACTGAGGCTGGATATGTAGGTGAGGACGTTGAGAACATTCTGTTAAGGCTCATTCAGGCTGCAGACTACGATATTGAGAAGGCTGAGAGGGGAATTATCTACATTGATGAGATAGACAAGATTTCGAGAAAGAGTGAAAATCCATCAATAACGAGGGATGTTTCGGGGGAAGGCGTTCAGCAGGCATTACTTAAAATTTTAGAGGGAACTATTGCAAACGTTCCTCCTCAGGGTGGAAGAAAGCACCCTCATCAGCAGTACATTCAGATTGATACATCAAACATCCTGTTCATCTGTGGTGGAGCATTTGTAGGACTTGAAGAGATAATTTCAAGGAGAATTGGAAAGGGAAGTTTGGGATTTACCGCAGACGTTGACAAGAAAAAGTTGGAGAGGGACGAACTTTTAAAGCACGTTGAGCCTGACGACCTTGTTAAGTTTGGGCTCATTCCGGAGCTCATAGGAAGGCTTCCTGTTGTTGCAACCCTTAAGGAGTTGGGAGAGGAGGACTTAGTCAGGGTTTTAACAGAGCCTAAAAACGCTTTAGTTAAACAGTACAAGAAGATGCTTGAGCTTGAAGGTGTAGAGCTAGAGTTTACAGAGGGAGCTCTAAGGGAAATTGCAAGGGAAGCGATAAGGAGAAAGACGGGAGCAAGAGGACTCAGGGCAATCATGGAAAAGCTCATGACGGACGTTATGTTTGAAGTTCCTACGAGAAAGGACATAAAGAAGGTTATAATTGATGAGGAATCTGTAAAGACGGGAAAGCCGAAGTACGAACTGACCAAAGCATCTTAGGGGGAAAAGTTGAGGAGGCTTTTAATAGCTGGAAACTGGAAGATGAACAAAACTGTTCCTGAAGCACTCTCACTCGTTAGGGAACTTAAAAAACTTGTAAGTGATGTGAACGATAGAGACATTCTTGTCTGTCCTCCATTTACAGCCCTCTATCCTGTTGGAAAGGAGCTTAAGGGTTCAAACATCCTCTTAGGTGCTCAGAATATGTTCTACGAGGAAAAGGGAGCATTTACCGGGGAAATTTCTCCAATTATGCTAAAGGATGTTGGAGCTTCCTACGTAATATTGGGGCACTCGGAGAGAAGACACATATTCGGAGAGACCGACGATTTAATCAATAAAAAGGTCATCTCTGCAGCAAAGCATGGTTTAACACCTATTCTGTGTGTTGGAGAGCTCTTAGAGGAGAGAGAGAGGGGAGAGACGGAAGTAGTCGTTGAAAGACAGGTTAGGGAAGGGCTCAAAGGATTAAGTAGGGAGAGTGAGTTTGTAATAGCCTACGAGCCGGTCTGGGCGATAGGGACGGGAAAGACGGCAACTCCGGAGCAGGCCCAGGAAGTCCACAAATTTATAAGGGGACTTCTATCGGAAATTTTTGACAGCGAAAAGGCAAAGAGAGTTAGAATTCTCTACGGTGGAAGTGTAAAACCTGAAAATGCTAAGAGTTTGCTTGAGATGTCCGACATTGATGGAGCTCTCGTTGGAGGAGCAAGCCTTAAGGCAGAGAGCTTTTCGAAAATAGTTAAGTTTGATAGGGAGGAGTAATGTTTACGTTTCTCTTGATAGTTCACGCACTCCTGGCCCTTCTTCTTATTCTTGTTGTCATTATCCAGCCGGGTCAGAGTGAAGGTGGAGTTGCAATGATGGGTGGAACTGCAACGGGCTCTGCATTTGGAGCTGAGACAGGAGCAGTTCTAACGAAAACAACGGCGGTTTTGGGTGCACTTTTTCTACTAAATTCACTGCTCCTTTCAGTTGTCGGTTCAAAGTACTTGGGACAGTCCTCAGTTGTAGAAAAGGTAAAGGTTGAGAAGAGGGCAAAGTGAGGTTCTTCCTCCTTACCCTTATTTTCTCCATTTTCCTTTTCGGATGTGAAAATAAACCAGTATCCTATCCCTCAGGAAGTATAGAAACCTCAGCCTACTTTTCACCTAAGGGTGGCTGCACAAGGGAGATTGTTAATTTAATAAACCACTCCCATAGGAATATAGATATTGCTATTTACTCTTTTACAAGCAGGAGAATAGCAAAAGCCTTGATTGATGCCCACAACAGGGGAGTAAAGGTTAGAGTAATAATAGACGAGGGGAACGGTAAGTCCCGATTCTGCGTAGGCCCACTCCTTCAAAGTGCAGGTATAGAGGTAAGATACAAAAGGGGAAGCGGTGGTGGGCTTATGCACAACAAGTATGCAATTTACGATAATAAAATAGTATCAACGGGAAGTTTCAACTGGACAGGAAGTGCTGAGCGAAGGAACGATGAGAATTTGGTTGTTATTAAGAATAATGGAAAATTGATTAAACTCTACAGGAAAAACTTTGAAAAACTCTGGAAGTTGGCAGGTTTAACAAATTGAACCTCGAGGCTTTAAAGGAAAAGTACTTTGAAAAGTTAGAGAAGGCAAAAGAGTTCCATTACAGAAAAAAAACGGGCTTTGAAGTTGCCGAAGAACTGAAAAAAGCTTTGGATGCCCTGTTAAAGCCCGCTTTTAAAGAGTTCTTTGGAAAGTGGGATATTCCTGTAGCTCTCTTTGCCTTGGGGGGTTACGGAAGGGGAGAGCTAAACTTCCACTCAGATATAGACGTTAACTTGATTTACGCTGGAAAACTCTCTGAAGCCCACACTGAGGACATTGAGGGTTTCTACTACTTTCTACTCTCACTTAACAGGGACCTGGGGTTTTCACCAAGGAGCGTGGACGAGGCTTTGGAGCTCTCAAAGAGCGACCTCTCAATCTTCACAAATATCCTCCAGAGGAGGTTTTTAACAGGAGAAGAGGAGATAGAGGAAAAGTTAGGAGGTCTCCTTTCCGAATTTATCAGGAAAAACAGGAAAAACCTGGTCAATGAGATTTTATCTGCAAGAAGGGATAGATACAGGCGTTTTTACGGAACTGTTTACTACCAGGAACCAAATGTGAAGGAGAGTAAGGGAGGACTCAGGGACCTACATGAGGCCTTCTGGATAGCAAAGGTTGTTTTTGGTATAGAGAACTATTCAGGATTTTTAGACAGAAAGATTTTAGACAGACAGAGCTTCAGGGAGGCAATTTCAGCCTATGACTTTTTACTCAGAGTGAGGAATCAATTACACCTCTTGGCCGGGAGGAAGAGCGACATCCTCTCATTTGAGATGCAGAGGGAGGTTGCAACATTCTTCGGGTTTCCCTTAGATAGGCAGGGGGTTGAGCTATTTATGAAGAACTACTTCAACTCTGCAACAGACATAGCCGTTACAACTAAGGAGGTAATAAAGACCTCTTTGGAGGAGCTCCAGGAGGAAAAAAAGGAGTTTCCATTTATACTGAGTGAAAATCGGGAAGACTTTGGGGAGTTTTTTGCAGAGAGGGGAACCCTTTACATCAAGGAGGAGTTTAAGAGCTCCATTTTAAAGGAGCCGAAACTGGTTCTAAAGGGATTCAAGATTCTACAGGAAACAGGTTATTCAATGTCTGCAGAGACCTTTTCAATCTTTAAACTCTCTGCAGAAACCCAGAAAAACAGGTTCAGGGGAAAGAGGGTTTTAAGGGAGTTTAAAGGTATCTTAAAAAACCAGAAGAGGCTCTCCTTTGTTTTGGAGGCCATGCACGATACGAAAGTTTTGGGAGCTCTCATTCCAGACTTTGAGAGGTTGAGGGGACACTTTCAGTACGACACGTACCACAAGTTTACAACGGACATTCACTCAATTCTGACCGTTAGGGAGCTTGAAAAGTTAGAGGAAAAGGGAACAAATGAGACATCCGTTCAGGAGAAGGAGAAACTCTCGCAGATTCTAAAGGACTTGGAAAAACCTCAAACCCTCTACGTTGCAGCCCTCTTTCACGACATAGGAAAGGGAAAACCGGGAAAACACGAGATTGTAGGTTCAAAGCTAACAGAGAAGTACACATCTGTAATGGGCTTTTCAGAGGAGGAGATTGAGGAAATATCTTGGCTTGTGAGAAACCACCTCCTCATGTCCCACCTTGCGTTTAGAAGGGACATAACGGATCCTAACCTGATTGAAAAATTCAAGGAGGAGTGTAAAACTGAGGAGAAGTTGAAGAAGCTCTTTTTACTAACCTATGCAGACATTAAGGCAGTTGGGCCCGGTGCTTGGGATAATTGGAAGAGCTCCCTTCTCTGGCAGCTCTACAATACAACGTACAACTTATTTGTAGAGAATAAAACGGCAGAGGAGCTCATTGAGGAGAAGCTAAAGAGGAGAAGGGAAAAGGTTAAGGAGTTATTAAAGGGAAAAATAAAACCGGAGTCTGTTGAGAGGTTCTTTAAAAATGCAGACAGGGATTACCTAATTACTTACTCATCCTCAGAAATCTCAAAACACCTCTTAATGATGAAGGAAATCAGAAGGGAGGGAAGGGAGTACGAGTTCTACCACGAGAGCTTCCCCGATATGGGATACACGAAATTGACGATAGTTACAAAGTACAGAAGGGGGCTCTTTAACAGAGTTGCAGGGCTTCTTTCATACTTAGGTATAAACATCAAGGGAGCAAACATAAACAGGGCAATTGAGGACGACTGCGACTGTATGGTCTATACGATTCAGGTTTCAACTGTAGCTGATGAGGCTTTACCCTGCGATACGGTTGAAAGGTTGGAGAAAAAATTGAGGGAGCTCTACGAGGGAAGGTTAAACTTTGAGGAGATAGAAGTTGTTATGAGACCAAAGGCTTTTAGAAGAAACGTTCCAATTCCTGAAACGAAGGTAAAGGTTGACAATAGAACGTCTGAAAAGTACACGATAGTTGAGGTTTCAACTCTTGATAGGTTGGGCGTTCTCTACACAATAACGAAAATTCTTTTGGAGGAAAAAACGAGGCTCAGGAGAGCTCTCATAACAACGGAAGGAAACAGGGTAATAGACAGCTTCTACATAACAGACATGGATTATAAAAAAATTACCGATGAGGAGAGAATAAATTCCCTAAAGGAGAGAATAGAGGAAGCAATTAGACCCTAACGACAAAACCTCCCCTCCTCGGGTCTCCTCCGCCCGAAAACTTGAAGTCAACGGACTGAACTCCTCCAAAGAAGAGGCTCTTCTCCTTGAAAAGTGTCGTTCTGTAATGCCTTCTAATTTCATCTATCGTACTCTCAGGAAATCCCGGCTCTACAAAGACCTCTCCATTTTCGTAGTGGAGCCTCGGGGCTGAGACGCTATCAGCCACGCCCATTTTAAAACATAGGTAGTTTAGAATGGTTTGAACTATTGCGCTCCTTATCCTGTTGCTACCGGCGCTTCCTAAGAGGAGGAGGGGTTTTCCATCCCTAAAAACTGCCGTTGGGGACATCATAGAAGGAAGCCTTACGTAGGGAGGCCACTTAAAGAAGCCCAAAGGATTTAAATCCTCCTCTCCCAACATGTTGTTTAGCATAACACCGGTTTTTGGAATTAAAACACCGGAACCCTCGCCGTTTGTCGTTGTAACTGAAACACCGTTACCCTCAGAGTCTAGAACGCATATGTGGGTTGTATTTCCCCAAAGATTTAATTTGTTCTTAAAAAGGTTGTGGTAGGAGTCTATAATTTCATCCCTGTTTAGTATCCCTTCAAATCCCTCCTCGTGAAGATGCCCGTTGACAAAGTCCTTTCTAAACTTCTGAGTTGTTCTCATGGACTCAATGAGAGCTCCAGCGTGGAGAACTGAACCCCATTCGTCAAATTCAACCCTTGAGAGAAGTTTAAGTGTAAATCCTATAAGAATCCCGCCGGAGGATGGAGGGGGATTTGTAAAGACCTCGTAGTCCTTGAAATTTACCTTAATGGGTTTTCTCTCAACTACCTTGTACCTCTCAAGGTCCTCCTTCCTAAGTATTCCTCCCCTCTCCCTCATAATTCTATCTATCTCATCGGCAATCTCCCCCTCGTAAAAAGCCCACTGACCTTCCTCAGAAAGGAGCTCCAAAAAATCGGCATAGTCGGGATTTTTAAATTCCCTTTCACTGTCTATGAGTTTTCCGTCGGGAGCGTAGAGCTCCCTTGACTCGGGAGTTGCAGTAAATATCGGTTCAAGGAGCTTAATGAAAGAAGCCTGGAGTTTTGAAAGCTTTACTCCCCTCTTTGCATACTCAACAGCAACGGAGAGAACCTCCCTTAGAGGGAGCTTCCCCCTTTCTGTGTGAACCCTTAAGAGACCTGCAACAAATCCGGGAACGGCAACTGAACCGGCTCCTATGTGGAAGGTCTGCTTGGTGTCTCCAAAGTCAACCTCAATGGGATAGAATTCAGGAGATTCAATCCTTTTTGGGGGAACGTCCACAAAAAAGTCGTAGAGGAGAGGTCGTTCAGAACCTGAAACGGCGAGGAGAAACCCTCCGCCACCTGCCGATGTCAGAGCAGGTTCAGTAATCGGTGCGGAAAAACAGGCTGCAACTGCAGCATCAAAGGCGTTACCTCCAGCCTTTAAGATTTCAGCTCCTGCCTCTGCTGTAAGTCTATCTCCGGCCGCAACTACTCCCTTCAACTACTCCTCCATTCTTACGAGGGACTTCTTTACAACAGATTTTAGGTCCTTCGTTCTTCTATACTCTTCTATCTGGAGCTCCGCCTGAGTTGGAAGTGAGATTAAATCGACCAAAACTCTTGCACTCTCTCTCAGTCTCCCAAACCTCTTCCCGTACTCCTTAACAATCTCGTGGAGCTCCCTTCCAACCGTTGTGGTTCCTTCCCTCTTCACAAATTTTCCCTTTAAACCGTACCTTGCTGCATTCCACTTGTTTTGAACGTGTATCTGGTGAAAGTCAATCTGAACCTCCTTTATTAGGGAGAGTTCCCCAAGGATAACGGCTAAAGTTGCAAGCCCCTCAATTCTCCTAAAGCTTGAAACGGAATCGCAGACCCTGAGCTCAACGGTTCCAAAGTCAGGCCTTAACCTGACGTCCCACCAGACGTCCTTTAGCGATTCAATTAAACCTGCCTCCTTTAACCTCTCGTAGAGCTCCACAAACTCACCGTATTCTGAGAACTGCTGGGGTATTCCTGCCCTTGGAAGCTGTTCAAAGATTTTAGTCCTGTAGGAGAGAATTCCCGTATTTCTCCCTCTAAAGAAGGGAGATGAGGCAGAGAGTGCAAGGAAGAGGGGTAGGTACTTAACGTACAGGTTGTATGCATTTAGAGCTCTCTCTTCGTCAGGAAATCCGACGTGGATGTGGAGGCCGTAAATCAGGAAGTTGCGAAGGACCTCCTGAAACTCCTCCAGGAGTTTCAAGTACCTATCGTTCTCCGTAACTCTAATCCTTGAAGGGTCTGCAAAGGGATGGGTTCCCGAAGCTGAAAGGAAAAAGCTTTCATTATCTCCCATCTCCAAAACTTCCCTTACCGATTCTCGGAGCTCCTCAACGGCTTCCTCCGGTGATTCGTTTACTCCAGTTACAAACTCGACCATAGATTGAAGGAATTCCTTTTGAACGTTGGGATTTTTGATATTTTCAAAAATGACCTTTGATTTGGGAGTTAATTCAAAGCTCTCCCTGTCAAGAATTTGGACCTCAAGTTCAATTCCGACCGTAAAGGGCTTAGACTTTTTAAACTTCACAACTTCCTCAAAAGTTTAAATCTTAAAGATATCTTCCAAAATGTCCTCTTCAACCTCGTGGGGGAGCCTGTGGGAGATAACCGATGAGATTAGGGATGTAGCAACAATTATTAGAAGAAGGGAAACGTAGGTTTCCTCATCTATAAGTCCACTCTTTAGACCGAAGAGGGAGGCAACAATTCCAAAGGTCAGCCTCATGTTGAAAAATAGTCCTGCAAGCTTATACACCGTTCCCCTGAAGAGGTTTGCTGTGGCATAAACTGTTCCAACGTACTTTGTAATAAAGGCAACAGAGCCCAAAAACAGGGAGAGAAAAATTACCTTCAGATTGATGACCGATAATTTTACAGAGTAACCGGCCTTAAAGAAGAAGAAGGGAGCTAAAAATCCAAATATTATGGCCTTTATCTTCTTCTCTATTACGTGGTCCTTCCTAAAGAGCTCTGCAAAGAAAATTCCCGTTGTAAACGCCAAAACTGCTTCATTGATGTGGACGGTTTCAGATAGGAAACCCAGAGAAACCAAAACTAATAGAATGAACCTCGTTTTAAACTCAATCTGGTTTCCCTCGTACCTCTTAAAGAGCCTCTCTCCCCACTTAGGAAGCCTCAGGAGTAGGAGAATCAGGGCAATTGAAAAGAGTATATTGTAGATGTTTATCCCTTCAAAGAGGAAGCTCAGGGCCATCATACTTGATATATCAACAACCATTGCGGCAGACAGTAAAACCTGACCTGTAGTGTGTTTTAAAAGTCCCTTCTCCTTAAGCAGAGGGTAAACAAGTGCCAGTGACGTCGTTGAGAGAGCAATCCCTATTAAGAGGGAAGCCTCGAAGGAATAATTTAAGATGTGATGGGAGACGTAGAAGATACTCACAAGGGGGAAGAAGAAAGAGGAGAAGCCTATGAATATGCTCTTGAAAAAGTTCCTCTTCATAAGTTCCGGGTCCGTTTCAAGGCCTGCAAAGAACATAAGTCCCAAAAGCCCTACGTTCGATAGGAAATCAATCCACCTAAGGTCTCCCAACTTAAGAAAGTTTGAGGCAAAAACTCCAGAGAGAATTTCAAAGATAGCCGACGAAAACCCGAGTTCTAAAGCACCTATTCCTGCAGCTATTATTAGAAGGCTTACAATTAAACTTTCTGTGTGAAGTTTCATAAAAACCTCCGTAGAAAGGATACCAGAAATGAGGAACGTTAAACTAACATTGGAGTACTTGGGAACGAACTACTACGGATGGCAGATTATTCCGGGGAAACCGACTGTTCAGGGAAAACTTAAGGAAGCTCTCGAAAAAATACTTCAACACGAGGTAAAGGTTACAGGAGCAAGCAGGACAGATGCGGGAGTCCACGCCTTGGGTCAGGTTGCAAACTTTAAAACAGTGAAGGAGATTGAACTCTACAGGTTGCAGAGAGCTCTCAACGGCATACTTCCACCTGATATAAAGGTGATTGATGTTGAGGAAGTCCCTTCTAATTTTGATTCAAGGAGGTGGGCAAGGGGAAAGAGGTACAGGTACAGGATTTTTAACAGGGACGTTCCGAGTCCCTTTGAGTACAGAAGGAGCTGGTTCATTCCCTACGAATTGGACATAGAGGGTATGAGAGAAGCCTCAAGATTTTTGATTGGAGTTCACGACTTTTCTTCCTTCTGTAAAAAGGATAGGAAGAGGGAGGTAAATCCCTTAAGGGAGGTTAATGAGATAGAGATTTTCAGAGATGGCAACACGATTGAACTTGTCTTTTACGGCCGTTCATTCTTAAGGCATATGGTTAGGGTAATGGTTGCTACACTCGTTGAGGTCGGAAGGGGAAAGTTAAAGCCGACCGAGGTAAAGGAAATTTTGGAGGAAAGGAACAGAGAGAGAGCTCCCTTCTTAGCACCTCCTGACGGCCTTTACCTTGAAAAGGTCTACTACGGGGACTATCCTTATTGAAAACAATTTTCAATAAAAAGGGGTTAGGAATGGCAAAGTTTGTTACTCTCGTAATCTTAGACGGATTTGGATACAGTCCAGTAAAAGAAGGAAATGCAATAGCACTGGCAAACACTCCATTCTGGGACTATCTCTGGAGCACCTACCCAAAGGGTCTTTTGAAGGCTTCAGGTGAAGCAGTAGGGCTTCCAGAGGGTCAGATGGGAAACTCTGAAGTTGGACATATGAACATTGGAGCGGGGAGAATAGTTTGGCAGGACATAGTTAGAATAACGAAGGCCTTTGAGAGCGGTGAGATAGAAGAGAACCCTGTTTTGAATAGAGCTCTGAATACTACAAAGGAGAAGGGAAAGAAGATTCACTTTATAGGTCTCCTCTCTGATGGGGGAGTCCACAGCCACATTAAGCACCTCTTTGGACTCTTAGAGTTTGCCAAGAAGAAGGGAGTGGAGAGAGTCTGCATCCACCCAATTTTGGACGGAAGGGATACTCCACCAAAGAGTGCAGAGAATTACTTGAGGGAGCTCCAGAAGGAAATGGAGAGGTTGGGAGTTGGCTCAATAGGAACTATGGGTGGAAGGTACTACTACATGGATAGGGATAAGAGGTGGGATAGAACAGAAAAGGCTTACAATGCAATGGTTTTAGGTGAAGGATACAGGTGCAGTGACCCAATTAGAGCTCTCCATCAGGCTTACGAAAGAGGGGAAACCGATGAGTTTGTAAAACCATACGTGATAAATCCAGAGTGTTTAGTAGAGGACGGAGATGTTCTCTTCTTCTTCAACTTTAGGGCAGATAGAATGAGACAGATTGTTTCTGCTTTGGGACTTAGGGATTTCAAAGGCTTTAAAAGGAAGAGGATAGTTGAGCCCTCCTACGTTGCAACAATGACCCTCTACGACGAGACGTTCCCCTTTGAGGTTGCATTTCCTCCTCAGGAGTTGAAGAACGTTTTAGGTGAAGTAATCTCAAAGTTGGGATACAAGCAGCTTAGGATAGCAGAAACGGAAAAGTACGCCCACGTTACCTACTTCTTTAACGGCGGTAGGGAGGAGCCCTTCCCCGGAGAGGACAGAATTTTGGTCCCTTCACCTAAAGTTCCAACCTACGATATGAAGCCTGAAATGAGTGCTCCAGAGGTTACAGAAAAGGTTGTTGAAAGGATAAAGAGCGGAGAGTACAAGCTAATTGTTCTCAATTTTGCAAACCCTGATATGGTGGGACACACGGGAAATTTGCAGGCAACAATCAAGGCCATTGAAACGGTAGATAAGTGTCTAAAACAGGTTGTAAAAACTACACTTGAAATGGAAGGGGTCTGTATTGTCACGGCAGACCACGGAAATGCGGAGCAGATGATTGACCCTAAGACTGGAGGTCCCTGGACTGCCCACACCACAAACCCTGTTCCTTTTGTCGTTGTTAAGGGAACCTGTGGAAGTTACAAGGTAAAGAGGAGGGAAAAGAGGGATGTGGAGCTCCCAGAGGAGTTTGGAGGGGTTCCTGTTGTTGGAATATTGGGAGACATAGCTCCAACAGTCCTCCGTATTTTGGGAGAAGAAGTGCCTGAGGAGATGACGGGAGACGTAATAGTTGAAGGATACTTTGGAAGTTGTAAATTGTAAATTAAAGAAACCAAATTAGGAGGGAGAGATGAGTATTGAAGTTCTCACTGAAAATCTAAAGGAGGCAATTAAGGCCGATAAGGAAAAGGCTGAATTTGGGCATGTAAACGTCCGTAGGGCAAGGGAGCTAATCAGGGACTTAGGAGCTTACGTTCTTGATGTGAGGCCTCCACAGCACGTTGAAAGTGAAAACGCTGAGGAGGCAGGAATTCCTGGAGCCCTTTACATTCCATTTACTGAACTCCCGGAATCCCTTGATAGACTTCCAAAACCAAAGAACCACCCGATAATCGTTGGATGCAAACTAACAAGACTTGCAAACAGGGTTGCAGGAATTTTAGAGGCTTTAGGATATATAAACGTTTACATCCTTGATACAGACATAGACAACCTCATAGAGTGCCACAGAGCCCATACTCAGGAGTAGTTCCCAGGGGAGGGTTCTCCCTCCCACTTCCCATTCAAGTCTGATAAAATACCCCCGTTTCTCAATTCCTTAGGAGGACTCCTATGAGCAAGAAGGACTACAAGGAAACTCTCAATTTGCCAAAAACAGAATTTCCAATGAGGGGAAATTTACCCAAAAAAGAACCTGAAATTCTCAAGTACTGGAGTGAAATTAACATATACAAAAAACTCTTAGATGAACACAGGTGCGACGACCAGTTTACTCTCCACGACGGACCTCCCTACGCAAACGGCCACATTCATATTGGCCATGCACTCAACAAAATACTCAAGGATATTGTTGTTAAATCAAAAGTTTTACAGGGGTACAGAGCTCCCTTTGTTCCCGGATGGGACTGCCACGGACTTCCTATTGAGAGGGCAGTTTTTAAGGAACTCAAAAAGAGAAAGGACGAAGTTGACCCGTTAGAAGTTAGAAAGCTCTGTAGGGAGTATGCAGAAAGGTGGGTAAATACACAAAGGGAAGAGTTTATAAGACTGGGAGTTTTTGGTGATTGGGAAAACCCCTACATCACTATGGACCCTAAGTATCAGGCAGACATCGTCAGGGAGCTTGGAAAGTTCTACGAAAAGGGGCTCGTTTATAGGGCTAAGAAACCTGTTTACTGGTGTCCTTCCTGTGTAACAGCCCTTGCAGAGGCTGAAATTGAGTACTCAGACGAAACCTCACCATCAATATACGTTGCCTTTAAGGTTGGGGATTCAAAGGAAAAACTTCCTGAAAATACTTATTTAGTCATCTGGACAACAACTCCTTGGACTTTACCTGCAAACGTTGCAATTGCTGCAAACCCTGAGCTTGACTATGTAGTTTTGAGAAGCTCCGATAAAAATTACGTAGTTGCAGAGAGTCTCCTTGAGGACTTTAAGGAAAAGACGGGAATTGATGGAGAAGTTGTCAAAAAACTAAAGGGAGAGGAGCTTGAAGGGATTACCTACAAACACCCGTTCATAGATAGAACGGGAAAGGTGGTTCTTGCAGATTACGTTGCAGCCGATACGGGAACAGGGCTCGTTCACATAGCCCCAGGACACGGAGAGGAGGACTATCAGGTCGGTTTAAGGTACAACCTTCCCATTCTCGTCCCTGTTGATGACTACGGAAGGTTTACGGACGAGGCCCCCGAATGGTTAAGGGGAATGAAAATCTGGAATGGAAATAAAGTAATAATTGAAAGATTGAAGGAATCAGGGCACCTTCTCTACAGCGGGAAAATCACCCACTCCTACCCCCACTGCTGGAGGTGTAAGGGAAAAGTAATCTTTAGGGCCACTCCCCAGTGGTTCATAGCAATGGACCGGGGGAATCCTACTCTGAGGGAAGTTGCCCTCTCAGAGATTGAAAAGGTCAAGTGGATTCCCGAGTGGGGAAGGATAAGAATAAGGAACATGGTTGAACAGAGACCTGACTGGTGTATCTCGAGGCAGAGAATCTGGGGAGTTCCAATAGTTGCATTCTACTGTAAAAACTGTGGAGAGGTTATCTACTCAAAGGAAATTGCAGATAGGGTTGCCGATATTTTCGAAAGGGAATCCGCAGATGCCTGGTACAGTAAAGCTCCTGAGGAGCTATTACCTGAAGGCTTTACCTGTCCAAAGTGTGGTGGAAGGGAGTTTGAAAAGGAAACGGACATTCTTGACGTCTGGTTTGACTCAGGTTCGTCCCACGCCGCAGTTCTTGAAAGGAGGCCTGAGCTCTCCTGGCCTGCAGACCTCTACTTAGAAGGCTCCGACCAGCACAGGGGCTGGTTCCAGGCGAGTCTATTGGAGTCGTGTGGAACGAGAGGTAGAGCTCCCTACAAATCCGTTCTCACCCACGGCTTCACCCTCGACGAGAAGGGAAGGAAGATGAGCAAGTCCGTTGGAAACGTAGTATCTCCATTGGACGTTACAAAGAGGTACGGAGCTGAAATTCTGAGGCTGTGGGTTGCAAGTGAGAACTTTACAGAGGATGTGAGGATTTCTGACAACATACTCAAAAAGGTGAGTGAGGTTTACAAGAAGATAAGGAACACTCTCAGATTTATGATTGGAAACTTGAAGGACTTTACACCCAACAGAGCTCTCCCCTACGATGAGCTATCGGAAATAGACAAGTGGGCACTCAATAGGTTCTACCAACTTAGGAACGAAATTGTTGAGAATTACAACAGTTACAGGTTCAACAGAATATTCAGAAAACTCTACGAGTACTGTTCAATTGAGCTTAGCTCAATCTATTTGGACATAAGTAAGGATACACTCTACTGTGAGCACCCTGATTCGAAAAAGAGGAGGAGCTCCCAGACGGCTATCTACACAATTCTCTACGGTCTAAATACACTCATCGCTCCGATACTCTCCTTTACTGCAGAGGAGGTTTACAGGTACATACCGGGAGCAGACAAGGAGTCTGTCTTCCTGGAGGAATTCCCTCCTGCCTGTGATGATTTTGATTCAGAGATTTTAGATAGGTGGAATAGACTGATAAAAGTCAAGGGAGTTGTGAATAAAGCCCTCGAGAGAGCGAGGAAGGAAGGAGTTATAAGCCACTCCTTAGAGGCCTCTGTCGATGTCTTTGCAGAGGGTGAAATTTACGAGCTTTTAAAGAGATATGAAAAGGAGCTACCTTTTATATTCATTACCTCACAGGCTATCGTTAGGCCTATAAGTGAAGCTCCTGAGGACGCAGTTTCAGATGAGGAGCTAAAGGGAGTAAAAGTCGTTGCAAGGAGAGCAGAAGGAAGAAGGTGTGAAAGGTGTTGGGTCTACAGTACGACTGTAGGCGAGGACAATGAGTACCCGGACGTTTGCAGAAGATGTGCAGAAGTTTTGAGGAATCTGGAGAAGTAGTTGTGTACTCTATAAAGGAGCTCCCAGAATCTGACAGGCCAAGGGAGAAGTTGGAGAGGTTAGGGGCTGAAAACCTCTCCGACTCGGAGCTCCTTGCAATTATCCTTAGAACAGGAACATTTGGAAAGAACGCCTTAGACCTTTCAAGGGAACTCATAAAAGAGTTTGGGGGATTGAGCAACCTCTCGGAAGCCTCCCTAAGCGAACTGATGAGGATAAAGGGTTTAGGAAGGGCAAAGGCAGTTACACTTTCAGCACTTTTTGAGCTATGTAGAAGGATAAGGAGTCAAAAGTTTGACAGGAAAATATCCTCTCCGGAGGATGCTTTCATACTCCTCAATCCGGTGTTTTCTGAAAGGAAAACGGAACACTTTGGAATTGTAACTCTCAACAGGAAGGGAGCGGTAATAAACATTCACACGGTTTCGGTGGGAGGTTCGGGAAAGGTTGCCGTTGAGCCAAAGGAGGTCTTCAGACCTGCAATAAAGGACCTGGCAGAAGCCGTAATTCTCTTTCACAACCACCCATCCGGTGACCCAAAGCCAAGCAGAGAGGACATAGAAGTAACTAAGAAACTCTTAGAAGTGGGAAATTTAATTGGAATAGAGGTCTTAGACCACATAATTTTAGGAAGGGAGAGATTCTTCAGCTTTAAAGGAGAAGGTCTTGTTTAGAAGAGAGCTCCTTAAAAAGTTCTGGGATAGGAAAGTCCTTGTAATTGGTGATTTTATGTTGGACGAGTACATAGAAGGAAAGGTAGAGAGAATCTCTCCTGAAGCCCCTGTTCCGATAGTTGAGGCAAGGGAGACAACCTTCAGACCAGGAGGAGCTGCAAACGTAGCTGTAAATGTTAGGAGCTTGGGAGGGAGTGTAACGGTCCTTGGAGTTGTTGGAAATGACGAAGGGGGAGAGAGGTTAAGGAAAATCCTAAGTGGGAAGGGTATCAATACAGAACTCCTTTTGGAGGATACCTCAAGGCCAACAACCAGAAAAACGAGGATAATCTCGGGCTCTCAACAACTTCTAAGGGTTGACTGGGAGAGTAAGAACTACATATCTGAGAAACTGAGAAAGGAACTTCTTACCTACCTTTTGGAAAACTACAGAGACTTTGATGTTATCGTTATCTCAGACTACGGAAAGGGGGTTGTAACAAAAGAGCTCTTTGAAATAACCGGAGAAATTAGAAGAAAAACTCCCGTATTTTTAGACCCAAAGGAGAGGAACTTTCCGATTTACAGGAACGTAACGGCAATGACACCGAACATAAAGGAAACCTTCCAAGCAGTTGGAATTAAACCGATTTCTGACGAGGATGCAGAAAGAGCTGGTAAAAAGCTGATAGAGAGGTTTAATTTAGAGTATGCAGTAGTAACGAGAAGCGAAAGGGGAATTTCAATAGTTACAGGGAAAGAGGTAAAACACATACCGACAAGGGCCAAGCAGGTATTTGACGTAACGGGAGCCGGCGATACCGTAATCGCCTCATTCTCACTGGCAGTTGCAGCGGGAGCTCTCCCGTTTGAGGCGGGAGAAATTGCAAATTTAGCAGCAGGAATTGTCGTTGGAAAGCTCGGAACAGCAACAGTTACAGTGGAAGAAATAGAAGAGGCATTAAATGCTCTGCAGAATCTGTAAGTCAAAGGGTGAAAGAAAAAAGGCCGTTGTATACATAAGACACCACAGACTTGCCCTGTGTAAGGAGCACTTCTTAGAGTGGTTTGAGAGGCAGGTTCAAAGGACTGTAAAAAAGTTCAAAATGTTTAACAAAAACGAGAAGGTTTTAGTTGCAGTTTCTGGGGGAAAGGACAGTCTCTCACTCTGGTATGTTTTGAACAAATTGGGTTACGAAACGTACGGATTCCACGTAAGTTTAGGGATTAAAGGGTGGGAGTACTCAAAAAAATCACTGGAAGTCTGTAAAAAGTTCTCAGAGAGGATAAATCGCCCGTTAATAGTTTTCGACCTTAAGAAGGAGTTTGGTTATTCAATTGAGGAAATAGCAAAAGGAGTTGGAAGGAAGGATGTCTGTTCTGTATGTGGAACCTTCAAAAGGTATTTAATGAACAGGGTAGCCATAAAGGAGGGATTTAAGGTTGTTGCAACGGGGCACAACTTGGACGACGAGTCTGCCCTGCTCCTATCAAACACCATGAGGTGGGAGGTTGGTTACTTAGGAAGGCAGTACCCTGTACTTCCCGAGTTTGGAGGATTTGCAAGGAAGGTTAAACCTTTCTGTTTTTTAACGGAGAAGGAGATTGTCAGCTATGCAATACTGAACGAAATCAAGTACATGGAAACGGGATGTCCGAACGCCAAGGAAGCAACTTCGGCAGTTTACAAGAGAGCTCTTGCAATGTTGGAACACGAAATGCCTGGAACGAAACTCAGGTTCTACAAGGAGTTTTTAGAAAGGGCAAGACCTATCTTTGAGAGAGAGTTGAAGGAGAATTTGGAGCTCAACGAGTGTGAGGTCTGCGGTATGCCAACAACAGCTCCTGTCTGTTCAGTTTGCAGAACGTTAGAGAGGTTAAAAGGTAGATGCTGAGGGTTGGAAAGATAGAGTACTTGAACACAGTTCCCGTTTACTACGGCTTTATAAAGGGAGTTGTTAAGTGTAAAGAAGTTGAATTTGTGGAGGACGTTCCCTCTGAGCTCAACAGACTTCTCCGAGAGGGCTTCTTGGATGTATCGGTGGTATCCTCGTACGAGTACATAACAAACTGGGACAAGTACTTAGTCCTTCCAGACCTGTCAATTTCCGCATACAGGAAGGTTAAAAGCGTTCTCTTCTTTTCAAAAGTACCGATTCACCAGCTCCACAGGAAGGATGTCTGGATTACAAGGAGCTCCATGACCTCAAGGGAGCTTTTAAAGTACCTTCTGAAAAACGTTTACGGTGTTGAGCCTAACTTCTACTACTACTCAATGAAGGAAGGAGGACTTCCAAAAAACCCCAAGGCCCTTTTAGCTATAGGAGACGATGCACTGAAACTCCTGCCAAAGAGAACATTTCCCTTTGTCTACGACCTTGCCGAGGAGTGGTTCAACTTAACGGGACTTCCCTTTGTCTTTGCAGTCTGGGCCGTAAGAAGGGACTCTTACGAGAAGAAGAGAGAGAAGGTTAGGGAACTCTACAGGAAGCTCATTGAATCAAGGGACTTTGGAGAAAGGAGTTTCGATGAAATATGTTCTGCTTACAGTAAAAAAATTCCCCTAAATGAAAAGTCCTGCAGAAACTACCTTAACTGTCTCAACTTCCACCTTGGAGAAGAGGAAGAATCCTCCCTTAAGACGTTCTCTGAAAAAATAGGAAAGCCTTTTAAACTTTACTACTTAGAGATTTAAGTTTTTTGGCAATTTCCTCCCTTTCCTTTCCCTCCAACTGTGAGGAGACTTCTCTGATAAAATCTTCAAAAGATTTATCCTTCGTCCTTTCAAGAGCCTCCTCAAAAACAGAAAGTGCCATTATTCCAAAGTAGTTATTCAAAATTTCCAATATTTCATCTTTTAACTTTTCAAAAATTTCAACTTCTTTACCAAGGAGTTCTTCAAGTTTACCGTGGAGTTTTTCCCTCTCTTCTCCTGAAAGCTCTCCTAGGAGCTCCTCAATAAACTCCTCCTTAGATGAAGCTGATGAAAGGGCTTCATCGATGACAAACGTCGAAGCTACACCATAAAATGGAGAAATTAAATTTACAATTTCCTCGATTTCCTTATCAGTTAAAGAGACCTCTTCATTTCCTCTCTTCTTAGTTCCTCCTTTCTTTGCAGATAGGAGTTTATTTACAACTTCCAAATGGAAACTCTTAACCTCCTCCTCAATATTCTCCTCTGGCTCTACCTCCTTTTCGAGTCTTTTTAGGGCTACTCCTTCTTTAAAGATGTTTGAAACAACTTTTCCAGACGAATGGTAAAACTCTGTTTGAACGTGAAACTTTGTACTTCCAATTACTACATCCTCATTTATGGATGTGGCCATTGTTCCTCCTTACTAAAATGTGTGTTATTATTTTATTAAAATAAAATCCATAGAGAGGATAAAAATGGAATTAAAGGGGAGCTTCCACTCAGAAGTAGAACTTTCCGACCTCTTTCAGGTTGTAACTCTAGGTAAAAAAACGGGGGAAGTAAAGCTTTCCAACAATGGTAATACGGAAAATATAACCTTGTTTATAGAAAAGGGAACTATTGTCAACTTTTCCTCAAACTTACCAATTATTAAAGTTTTGAAAGAACGGATTGCCTCAGGAGATTTAGATTTTTTTGAAGCCCTAAAATTCGTTTTCCACTACATCAACCTCTGGAATGGGGGAAAATTTCTCTTTAGAGAAAAAAAACTAAGCAATATAGAAAAGCTTGGGAACCTTGATGCACTTAATGTAATTATGGATTATACAAAAGAAAAGGATGAAATTAGTAAGATTGACTTGGAAAAGATTCTTGATTTTAACTCTAAATACGTTTTATCAAAGAATGCTGAACTTCCCATAACGTTCGACAGGGATTCTTGGAATATTTTAGTTGATATTCTCTCTGGAAAATCTATTTTAAGTTCTATTTTTCTCAATGCCCACTCATTTAAGTCGGGTTTAGAGATAGTAAATTCACTGGTTCAAAAGAATATTTTGAAGAAGAAAACCGAAGAAGAAGTTATTTCAGAGGAGTCTGAAGAACTTAAAGCTGAAGTTAAAACAATTCCTAATGAAAAAATTAATGCTTTCAGAGAACTTTTAACAGAAATCATGGGACCTATGGGAGAATTTTTAGTTGACGAGACCTTAGAGGATTTGGAAGTAAATGAACTGCCAGTTCATTTAGCTAACGAATTCATAGAAAAATTGCTGGATAAAATTCCTGAGACATGCTTGATAGAAGGTGAAAGTTGTAAAGAAAGATTAAAGAACGATTTTGAAAAAATAATTGCCGAGGAAAAGGGAGGTTAAAATGAAGAACCTGTCCATCTTTCACAAAGTTTTAATAGTTTTTGGAATCGTTGTTCTATTGGCTTCATTTTCATTTTTGCACCTAATCAATAAAACTTACGAGAAAGCTCTGATAACACAAGGTAGGAACATAGCTCAACTTGTAATCACCTTTAGAAAGTGGATTGCAAACTACGGGGCTGTCTGGACAAAGGACAAGTACGAGGAGGATAAAGGTTATCTTTTAGCCCTTGAGGGACAGAATGGAACTTTGAAAAGCTACGGAACTAATGAAGTTCTCGGTACTATTCCCGCTTTCCACTTTTATGCTCACAACCCTGCCCTTGCCACAAGGGAACTCTCTGGTCTAACGAGCAGTGATTACGGTTGGAGCTTTAGGGCCGTTTCAGACAGGTACCTCTCTCCAACGGACAAGCCAGATAAGTGGGAGATAAAGGCTATATCAAAAATAAAGGAAGAGTTCAAAAAAGGTAGTAAAACTGGGGAATTTTGGGGATGGGACAGAAACAAATTTAGATTTGCCAAGGCCCTGAAGGTTAAGAAAGGGTGTTTAAAGTGTCATTGTTGAAGTTCAGAAAGAAGGTGGACACCCTAAAATAAGATTTGAACTCCAACAAAAGGAGGTGTCCACCAATGAAACAATTAAAGAAATTCAAAGGTGCATCCCTGCACATATCAAATACACCCTTCAAAAAAACAATCAAAAGAGGAACGAAAATCAAAACCAAACTCGACCTAACAAAAGACCCAAACGTGAGAAAAAGACTTAAATGGATTCAACACTACGAAAAACACCAAAATGCAAGACTAACCTGCAGATACTTCGGAATAAGTCCAACCACCTTCTACAAATGGAAAAATAGATACAAAAAGTACGGTTTAGAAGGCCTCAAAGACAGAAACAAAAGACCTCACAGAGTAAGACAACCTCAGAT